>DASTET010000561.1:0-4057 GCA_035709445.1 Blastocatellia bacterium
GCCTTTCGATGTGGCGATCAATGATCAGGCGACCGAAGTCCTCGTCACAAACTACGGTTCGGACAACGTGACTCAGATACAGACGAGCGACAACTCTCTAGTCAATGTGATTGTAGGCGACGGGCCTGACGGCGCACGCGACGGCCCGGCGGGAGTGGCCTTTCGCCCTGATGGAACTCGCGCATACGTGACATTGTTCGGCTCGGACAGTCTCCCGACCGACCCGGCATCTATAGACTTCTCCGCGTTGCCCCAGGGCCGCGTGGCCGTTTTGATCAAGCAGTCGAGCGGAGCGTTCGCGCAGAGCGTCCAGATCAACGTCGGACGCGGCCCCCTTTTTCCTGCGCTGTCGCGCGACGGGTCGAAGCTATATGTGCCGGTTGCAGGTGACGACCGCGTAGATGTCATAAACACATCGACCAATGAAAAGCTCAGGGAGATTGCAGTCGGCTCGATTCCGACGAGCGCCACGCGCTCGATAGACGGGTCGAAGCTCTATGTCACCAATTTCGGATCGGGCTCGGTGACGGTCATCAACACGATCACCGACCAGAAGATCAAAGATATTCTCATAGGCCCGATGGCGCCGGGCGGGTCGCGGCCCCTGAATTCCGCCGTGTCGGCTGCCAACGGCAACCTCTACGTTACGAGCGCCAACGGCGGTATAGTCGAGATAGATACCTGCAAGGATGAAGCGGTCAGACCCGTAATCGATGACACGATAGACGGGACGGCTCCCGAACCCGAAGGCTCAGGAACGCTATTTGGCATCGCTTCGTGCAGGACCGGCGTGGGGGTGCTTTATACAAACAGCGCGCTCGGAGTCGCCGGACTGATCGACACGCGAATCGATCAGGTAGTATCGGCCCCTCCGCCCGCCGTCTGTCTCAACCCGCGAGGCATCGATTGCGCGCCGGTCCCGTCACCGACCCAGCTCAGGCACAGGGCTTACGTCGCCTGCGGGCAGCCCGATAACTCGGTGTCGGTGCTCGGCGTCCCCGCACTTCCGGAAAACATAGGGGACCTGCCCGTGATCGAGTCCATAGAATTCGGCAACAAGCTGCGGCTAAAAGGGAGAGGATTCAGGCTCGTCGATCGAGTAGAGGTGATCGTGCCCGGCTCGACCACCTGCTTCACGTTCAACAAGGGAATAAAGTTCAAGAAAGGCGGCACCGTCATCTTGCAGAAAGGCAAGCTTAGCGATGGCCGCACGCTCACCGAAGCCGTCCCCGTCGGCGGGACCGTCATAATAAGAGTGGTCCACCTTGACGGCAGCGTCCGCATTTTCAGCTTCACACGAACATGAATAGAATTAGACAGGGTCTAATTCTATGACGCGGTCTTACAGATTCGAGATAACCGCAGAGGCGGCGGGTCAGAGGCTCGACGAGTTTCTCGCGTCCGAGCTTGGCACGCTCAGTCGAATGCGAATCGCCAGCCTCATAGAGAGCGGCGCGTGTCTTGTAGGCGGCATCGCTTCGCGCGCCGGTCACCGGCTTTCGGCGGGCGAAGTGGTCGAGGTCGCAATCGTTGACGACCGCCCCACTGCGATGACCCCTGAGCCTCTGCCGCTCGAAATAGTCTATGAAGACGAGCAGATCCTCGTAATCGTAAAGCCCGCCGGCATGCTCGTACATCCTACGAAATCGGTCAGGACGGGAACGCTCGCAAACGCCCTCGCACACCACTTGAATTTGAAATCTCAAAACTCAGATTTGAGGTTCATCGTCCGCCCCGGCCTTGTCCACCGTCTCGACCGCGCGACATCCGGCCTTATGGTTGTTGCGAAGACTGCGCGCGCGCTCGCCGTGCTTTCGCGCCATTTCCAACGCAGGCTCGTCGAAAAGAGGTACGCGGCCATTGTGCAGGGGGTCGTGACCGAAGATGAGGAGACGATCATTGCGCCGATAGGCCGCGACCCCGAAGCGCGGCCACAGTGGCGCGTGATGGAAAACGGCAGACACGCCGAGACGCGGCTGCGCGTATTAAAGAGAGGTGAGCGCGCTACTCTCGTCGAGCTTGAGCCGGTAACGGGCCGGACCAACCAGCTCCGCATACACTGCGCCCATCGCGGCCATCCCGTAGTCGGAGACCAGATGTACGCCTCTGACCACTCTGCCCGGTTGTGCTTGCACGCATGGCGGCTGTGTTTTCATCACCCGGCGGGCGGCCGCTGGATGGAGTTCGCCTCAATGCTGCCTGTCGAGATGACGAAGGCGCTCGCGGATGAAGGTATTTATGGGTTCGATCAGGTCTGGCGAGCATCCCTCTGACTACAGTTAGAAAGCGGGACCGCCTTCCGGCTTCTGACTTCTGGCTTCTGGCTTCCTGCTGATGTAGGATAAGTCATCCGGGCAGGGGAGGTTCGATATATCGCCTGCCGCAGATCAGAAATGTATTGAGGAGAGGTATGGCTGACGAGTTTCAAAGCGATCAGGATTTTGCGCTTGGCCCGGAAGATTTCCCTTCCGAGCGCGATTACGAGCTGCACTGTTTGAGACATTCGACCTCGCACATAATGGCTGCCGCCGTTCAGCAGCTTTTTCCGGAGGTCAGGTTCGGCATAGGGCCGCCCATCAAGAACGGCTTTTACTACGATATGATGCTCGCAAGACCGCTCACGCCTGAAGACCTTCAGGAGATAGAGGGCCGCATGCGCGAGATCGTCAAACAGGGGATCGAATTCAATCAGGAGACCTGGAACAAGGAGCGGGCGGTCGAGTTTTTCTCCTCGCGCAATCAGGACTTCAAAATAGAACTCATAAACGGGATACCGGGCGAGACGGTCTCGACCTATAGCATAGGCGATTTTACCGACCTGTGCGCCGGCCCGCACGTCCGCCGCACGAGCCAGTGCAAACACTTCAAGCTGACCTCGATTGCGGGCGCTTACTGGCGCGGCAACGAGCGCAATCCTATGCTTCAACGCATATACGGCACGGTCTGGCCGACTAAGGACGAGCTTGAAGAGTACCTGCACAACATCGAAGAGGCCCGCCGTCGCGATCACAGAAAACTGGGGCGCGAGCTCGAGATATTCATGAACCACGAATGGATGCCCGGCGTTCCGTTCTGGCTCCCGAAGGGCACGATCATCTATCACACCCTTCAAGAGAAGATGAGGCGGCTGCTCGCGCGCAACGGGTATGTAGAGGTCAAAGCGCCGCTGCTTGCAAGCAAAGAGCTCTTTGTGACATCGGGCCACTGGGCGCATTACAAAGAGAACATGTTCTTAGTCGAAGAGGACGAGCAGACCTACGGCCTGAAGCCTATGAACTGCCCGTGGCACATGATGATCTTCGGCTCGAAGCGCCGCAGCTACCGCGAGCTTCCGCTCAGGATGGCCGAGCAGAGCGTGCTGCATCGCAATGAGCGCGCGGGCGCGCTCGCGGGGCTGACGCGCGTCCGCCAGTTCCAGCAGGACGACTCGCACCTCTTCATCACCGAAGAGCAGATAGGCCAGGAGGTGACGAACCTGCTCGGACTTGTGGCCCGCGTCTATAAAGCGTTCGGGATGTCCTACCGCTTCGTGCTCAGCGTGCGAGGCGAGGACAGGGAAAAATACATGGGAGACCCCGAGGTCTGGGACCATGCCGAAAGGCTGCTGGCCGAGGCGCTCGAAGCCAACAACCTCGAATACACGGTCGAGAAAGGCGAGGCGAACTTTTACGGGCCAAAGATTGACCAGATGGTCCAGGACGCGCTCAAGCGCGAGCACCAGCTCGGCACGATACAGCTCGACTTCCAGCTTCCGCGCAGCTTCGGGCTCACTTACATAAACGAGCACAACTCGGAGTCTACGCCGGTCGTCATACACCGGGCGATACACGGCACCTATGAGCGATTCATAGGGATATTGATCGAGCACTATGCCGGCGCTTTCCCGGTGTGGCTCGCGCCGGTCCAGGCAAAGGTCCTGTCCATATCGGAGAAGACCGCCGATTACGCAAGGGAGGTCTACGAGCGGCTCTTTCAAGAAGAGCTGCGCGTGGAGCTTGACGTGCGCGACGACAAGATCGGCGCGAAGATCCGCGACGCGCAGATGGAGAAAGTCCCT
>DASTET010000562.1:0-2903 GCA_035709445.1 Blastocatellia bacterium
CCCGCAGTTTGACCCGCTACAGGCGACGCTCGCTCGCCGCGCCCTCGATGAATGAAGGACGGGTCCGAGATCAGAAAGAGGTTTTATTCCGTATATCAGGACAGGATCGATATGGATTCGAAAAGATATGATTTTAAAAACGAAGGCAGGGCGTTCATCCGCTCGCCCCCCCTTCTTGAAGGGCTATTGATATACTTTACGTCTTATGATATTAAGTGCGCACCAGCCGGGTAGCGCATCGCTATATTTGCCCATAGGGATGCGTCAGGGATTGGTTGAAGGTAAGGCACAACGAGTCGGTGTGAGTTCTGTTTCTCATCTGGTCTCCTGGCCTGGTGGTTGGGAGAAGAGTCCGCAATTTTGACTTTCAAGCGTTGAACCTGATCTGAAGAGACTGGCCGAATCTGAGATTGTGACACGGGCCGAAGACTTCAGGTCATTCCAGTCGAATTCGGACCTCACCACCTGTTCAAGACGCTGATCGGTTCAGCGAGAGCAGACGAACGGATTCAAAAACGGCTTATAAATAGCTCTCGCTAGTTGCTGACCTTCAAATTCCGGAACGGCGACCGGTCTATGGCAGCCTGATCCTACTTTTTGGCAGGCTGCTGAACTTTTCAAAGTTCGCTCAATCTGGCTTCGAGCCCTTATGGGAAAGCCAGCCTTAATAGTCATACCGCTAAATCGAAAAGGAGAAACCAGCTATGCTCAGGTTACAATGCAAGAGGATTGTGCCTCCGGCCTTAGCCTTGACTTTGGCCGTCACTGTGTTGTTAGCGCCCGCGCCGAGCATTGACGCCGCAGACCACGGGGATGCGCCGTTTGCGTCCCTTGATCGCGCTGCCGAGATCACCGACGTTTACGCATTCCTCGACCCCAACGACAACTCGAAATTGGTCCTGGGCCTTGGGATACATGGGTTCATTCCACCGGGAGAGAATAATAATTTCAGCCCCTTCGATCCCAACGTTCGATACAGATTTGAGATCGAGACTACCGGCGACGCTACACCGGACCAGTTTGTAGAGGTTATGTTCACTCCGAGGACCGCAGTCAATCAGCCACAGATTGCCACCGTCAATCTGCCCTTCGGTGACACATTTACTGCGCCCACTACTCTGCCTTCTGCTACCGCCGCAACTGCTCCGGCTCCCGTTGTAACAACCGACCCCGCTACCGGGGCCTCTTTCTTTGCCGGGTTGAGAGACGATCCCTTCTTCTTTGACATTCCGGCTGAGCTTCTATACAGAGCATCGCGTGTTGCCAGCCCCCCTGATGGAAGCGGTATCGATCCTTCGGTCTTCAACCGGGGGCGCGATACCTTTGCAGGTTATAACATAGTTATGATCGTCGTCAGCATCCCAACATCGTATTTCCGCTTGAAGCGCACAGCGGGCAATCCTGGTGGGGATGAGATAGGCGTATCGGCCGCCACGCAGCGCCGAGAGAACACTGTCATATCGAGAAACGGAGTGACGACTTTCGGCAGATTCAGAAACGTTGATCGGATGGGGGTTCCCGGAGTCAACACAGTCTTCATTCCCTTCTTGCGCAAGGACGAGTATAACCGGTCCACGCCGGCTGATGACGGGAGATTGAGGTTTGCTTCTGATATCATCAAGTCGCTTCAAGACTTGAAGACTGAGGCCGCAGGAATCAACTTTCTTGCAAACCTTGTGGTGTTCAGGGGAGATATATTGCGCTTGAAGTTATCAGTTCCTAACAGCGGCTCGGGGGGGGGCAACAATGTCGAGGGAGGCTTCCCCAACGGGCGACGTCCGGCTGACGATGTTATTGATATCATCGTAACCATTGTCAATAACTTTCAACCTGTCAACGGGCCGGGGACGACTGCCGTGGATAATGTCAACGGAAACGACGTACCGTTCCGCAACACGTTCCCATTCTTTGCTGATCCGCAACAGCCGCGGGCGGCAGGGACGATAGATGACAACACGCGGAATTGAGAATTGACCCCGTGATCGCAGGAAACCTCTCACGTCCAACCTCCGCGCTGTTTGACCGAGGCAAGCAGCGCGGAAGCTTTTATAATCTAGGCCGATCGGTGGCGATTGGGCTGCTTGCGCTCGTGCTAAACTCGTGCGGTGGCGGCTCATCGCCGCCACCGCCCACGCTGCCGCCTGCCACTCTGCTGCCTTCGGAATTGGACGCGAGCGAAAGCTCGATCCGCTTTCTTGAAGACCGAGTTAAAGGAGACCCTCTCGACTTCATCGCATTCAATATGCTTGCCGGATATTACCTCCAGCGCCAGCGAGAAACAGGCAATATGAACTATCTCGATCTGGCTTACAGGGCCGCGCGCTCCTCCCTATCCGCCATACCCGCCGAGCAGAACGTAGGCGGGCTTGCGGCGCTTGCGCGGGTCGAATATACGTCGCACAACTTCGCACGCGCGCACGACCATGCGATGCGATTAATCGAGCTTGAACCGGCAAAGAGTTACCCGTGGCAGATACTCGGTGACGCGCTGCTAGAGCTAGGTGATTATGACAAGGCAGCCAGCGCGTACCAGAAAATGGAGCAATTGGGACGCAGCGTCGATACAGAGACCAGATTTGCGCGTCTTGCATTGCTGCGCGGACAGACCGATATAGCGACACGCCGCCTGGCTACAGCGATTGTCGTTGCAACCGAGCTCGGCCCCCCTTCCCGTGAAGCAGTAGCGTGGTGCCGGTGGCAGCTCGGAGAGATTGCGTTTTCGTCGGGAAATTATGAGGTGGCGGAGAGACACTACCGAGAATCACTCGTGACCTTTCCCGATTACTACCGGGCGGTCGGCTCGCTCGGGCGGGCGCTCGCTGCTCGGGGCGATCTCGAGGGGGCCATCGAGCAGTACGAGAGGGCCGTCCGCATACTCCCCGACCTGACGTTTGTGGCCGCGC
>DASTET010000563.1:0-2952 GCA_035709445.1 Blastocatellia bacterium
GCCCAGGACCGGCGCAAGCTTGATAGACAGAGTCGAGGCGAGGAAGAAACCGATTGCAAACGGCGTGAATGCATATCCCGTCGCAAGGGGGGTGAAGTGCAACCCATTCTGGAGATAAATCGTCAGCGCGAGGAAAAAGGGCGAAAAGCCCGCGAAGAAGAGCAGTATCAAGAAGAGACCGACCACTAACGCCCGCGCGCGAAATATTGAAATGTCGATCAGCGGCGCGCCTGTACGCCCCTTCTTCCAACGCTCATATAGTACGAAGGCGGCCAGTACGAAGACAGACAGCGCGAGGCTCGCGTAAGACCAGGCGGGCCAACCCGCCTGCCTTCCTTGAATAAGCGGATAAACAAGCAAGAGCAAGCCCACAGAAATTATTACTACTCCGCTAAGATCGAGGCGCAAAGGGTTGGGAGAGGAAGATTCGCGTAATGTCGGCACCGCAACCGCAAGCGCTATCAAGCCTACCGGCACGTTGATAAAAAAGACCAGCCTCCATGAAAGACCGAGCGCATTGACTTGCATTAGCAATCCACCGATCAACTGGCCCAGAACGGAGGCAAGGCTTATCGTGATCCCAAAGATTGCGAAAGCGAGCCCCCTTTCCCTCATCGGGAAGGTGACCCTCATGGTCGCAAGTACCTGCGGCACCATCACCGCCGCGCCGATGCCCTGTAGCCCCCGCCAGAAGATCAGTATCTCTACGTTATGAGAGAAACCACATACGGCAGACGCGAGTGTAAACCCTCCGAGGCCGAGCATGAAGACTCGCCTGCGACCGTAAATGTCGCCCAGCCGCCCGCCCGTCACAAGCAGGACGGCATAGGTCAGGCTGTAGGCCGCAACCATAAACTGTATCTGAGCAAAGCTGGCGCGAAACTCTTCCTGGATCGCAGGTATCGAAATATTGAGGACAAAGAAATCGAATACGGAGAGAAATGGAGCTGTAAGCAACACGAGCAGCCCAATCCATCGGCGGGGGTCAATAACGATGCTGGAGGCGTCTTCAATGCGGGTCATAGCCTGGTCCGTTCGGGGGCGGGAGAACGTAGCGGAATCGGATGGTTGGGCTGCCCGCCCGAAATGAGTACAGCGATAATATGAGACCCTGCTCTCTTCATGTTTCTACACGCCGGGCGTGTCTCACGGATCGATTCGACTCAGCCTGTAGCGCGCGTAACTTTTCCAGCGGGCCGCCAATTAGGGAGCGAGCGCACCAGCACCTTCAGGTTGGGGAGCAACTGGCCCGAGAACAGATCCTTCAGCCCGCGTTTCAGAATATAAGAGGGGCGGAAGTAGAATCGCTTCATGCCCAGCTTGTAGTACTGGTCAATCGTCTTCCAATCCAGATTAGGGTGATCGTATAGTTCCGCCGGGGGCGTGTGAAAGTTATACTTCGACCAGTCTCTGGTCTTTATCACCCCCGCCCTCTCCCACTCGTCGAACAGGGGCGTGCCCGGCAGCGGAGTATTTATCGTGAATTTGGCATAGTCTAATCCGATCGAGGTAGAAAACTTGATCGTCTGCTTCATCGTCTCTTCGGTCTCGTCGGGATGGCCGACCATAAAATACCCTTCGGTCGTCAGCCCCACGCTCTTCGCCAGCCGGACAGCGTTGCGCACCTGATCGAGCGTGATATTCTTGCCGATCCGCTTGAGAATGTCTTCGTTGCCGGATTCTATGCCGAAGGGGACCGACCACACCCCGGCTCGCTTCATGAGATCGAACAATTCTTTGTCGACGTGATCCACCCTTATGCCCGCGCGCGGATACCAGCTGATATCGATCCGATTATTGATGATCGCGCGGCAAATCTCTTTGACGCGCTTGAGGTCTGCTGTGAACAGATCATCGGCCAGATGTATCTCGCGGAAGCCGAGCGATAGAACATACTTCATCTCTTCTATCACGCGATTCACGCTCTTGCGGCGCAGCTTCGTGCGACGGGCGTTACAGAAGATGCAGGCCCCGTAACACCCCCGGCTCGTCTCCATGTAAGCGACAGGGTTTCTGCGCGCCATAAACCTCGGGTGGCGGTACCTCGGTACATCGTAGAGATCGAGCGCCGGGAGCGGTATCTGGTCGAGGTCGAAGATCATGGGCCGGCTCTGGGTAGCGACGAATTTGCCATCCTCTTTGAACGTGATTCCGGGGATATCGCGGTAGCACTTGCCCGAAACCAGCTCGGCCAGCGTGAAATCGCCTTCGCCGCGCACCACCACGTCGAATTCCGTCTCGCTCAGCACCTCTTCAGGCATCAGCGTGGCGTGGTGGCCCCCGCAGACCAGCCTGACGTCCGGCGACATGGAGCGGGCTATTGCGGCGTACTCTTTTGCAATGTGATAGACAGAGGTCGTGAAGGTCAGGGCGACGTGCGCGGGACGAAACTCCAGCATCTCTCGGATAAAACGACCCTTCGGGTCCGGATCGATGTTCAAGTCGATCAGCCTGACGTTGAACCCGCTCTGGCGAACCGCAGGCGCGACCGCAGCCAGGCTCAGTATGATCGTCCCCGGCGCGACCGCACCGCGAATGGCCGACTTGCCGAAGACATGCTCGAAGTACGGCGGATTGATCAACAGCACATTCTTTTCGTTCATTTCCATATGGCTTCTCACCGCGTCGAAGATTTCCGCGAGAGCCCTGCAAGGTGAAAATTCGTCCACTGAGGCAGCGACCTGGCAAACGTCTTTATGTTGCCGAGCAGGCTGCCCGAGAAACTATCCTTGATGATCCTCCTCGCAAGGTAAGACGGCCTGAGATAGAACCTGCGCGGCGCGAGCCTGTAGTATTTTTCGATCACGCGCCAGTCGACGGTCGGGTGGTCGTAGATTTCGCTCGGCGGCGTGTGGAAAGTATACTTGGTCCAATCGCGAGTCTTTATAACCCCGGATTTGTCCCACTCGTCGAACTGCGGCGTTCCGGGCAGCGGAATGTTGATGGTGAATT
>DASTET010000564.1:0-6569 GCA_035709445.1 Blastocatellia bacterium
AGCGCTTCGAATGGTCACGCTCAATGCGGCCATACAGCTCGGAATAGACAAGCGGACCGGCTCAATCGATGTGGGCAAGGACGCCGACCTTGTGATCTTCAGCGAGCACCCGTTCTCGGTCTACACGGTGCCGGAGATGACGATCATCGAAGGCGAGGTCTATTTCGACCGCAAGAAAGACCTCGAACAGCGCGAGGCGCTCAAGCGCGAGAAGCAGGATCTGATCAAGCGCGAGCGCGAGATGCGCCCGGGCCAGCCTCGCCGCGATCCAGTGACACCCCAGCCGGGACTTCGCCCCGGCCCGGGCGAGAGCGAACGCTAAAGATAAGGGAGATCGACTATGAAGATTAAAAGAGTAATCTCAATCGTTGCGGTGTTGATCGCCATGGCCGTGTCCTTTATCAGCACGCAGGGCGGGGCCTCCGCGCAGGGCAGAAACGATACCTACGCCATTCGCAATGCGCGCATCGTGACCGTGACCGGCCCCGTGATAGAGCGCGGGACCGTGGTCATATCGAACGGCAGGATCACAGCCGTCGGCGCGAACGTCTCTGTGCCGGCAGGCGCGAAGATCATCGATGCGACAAATCTTTCGGTCTATCCGGGTATGATCGACTCGGGGACTTCGCTCGGGCTCATCGAGATAGGGTCGGTCGCCGGGTCGAATGACATTTCGGAGATTGGAAGCAACAACGCGAACATCCGAGTCGATGTCGCGCTTCATCCCGATACCACGCATATCCCTGTGACGCGGGTGAACGGCATCACCACCGCACTCACCGCTCCGCGCGGAGGGATGATCGCGGGCCAGAGCGCGCTGATCAACCTTGATGGGTGGGTGCCGCAGGATATGATCCTCAAATCGCCGGTCGCCATGCACATAAACTGGCCGGGCGCAGGAGGAGGCGGCGGGTTCGGCGGGTTCGGCGGGTTCGGGCAGCAGCGCAATCTGGCCGAAGTCCGGCGCGAGCAGGAGCGGCAGATCGAAAGCCTGAAGAAGATACTGCGGGATGCCCGCGCCTATGCCGATGCCAAAGACGCACGCGCGAAGGATGCGAGCCTGCCGAAGCTGGCTACCGATCTGAAGATGGAGGGGCTCATTCCTGTAGTGCGCGGGCAGATGCCCGTGGTCGTCAACTTGAATCTCGAACGCGACATCAAGTCCGCTATCGCCTTTGCCGACGAGATGAAGATAAAGATTATACTGGCCGGGGCCATCGATGCGCATAAAGTGGCCGACCAGCTCAAGGCCAAAAACATCCCCGTCATAGTCGGAGAAGTGCTGCGCATGCCCGCACGAGAAGACGATCCTTATGATGCGCCGTTTACGAATGCGGGGCTGCTCGCGAAAGCGGGCGTAAAGATAGCCTTTCAAACGGGCGAATCGGCGCACGTCCGCGAATTGCCGTACAATGTCGGCATGGCCGCTGCCTTCGGGCTTCCGAAGGAAGAGGCCCTGAAAGCTGTGACTATTTATCCGGCGGAGATATTCGGGGTTGCGGACCGTATAGGCTCAATCGAACAGGGTAAGATCGCGAACCTCATAGTCACCGACGGCGACCCGCTCGAGATACGCACGCACGTGAGGTATCTGTTTATCAACGGGCGGCAGGTTCCTTTGACAAGCAAGCACACCGAGCTTTACGAGCGATACAAGTCGAGACCATAGCCCGAGCTTGAGTCGAAATTGGTCAGGGCACTGTGACATTTTTGCGCCGGAGCACGACAAGTGCTCCGGCATTCTCTTTTTAAAGTGGCGCTGTTTTGCCGTTGCCGGGGCATTCTGTAACAATTCTCTCCTGCATCATTCGGCAGTCAACCCGACATACAGTCCTAAATCTCAATACCTGTGGCCCATTTCCACGGAGAGGAACGGCAATTGCCGCAGAAACAGCCCGGACACGTGTATGAAGGGCCTTCATCCCGGCAGATGGAGCTAGTCTTTGTGGAACCACGCAAATCGGTTGGAAGAGAGTCGCTTAGGGAAGAGATAGAACGACTAAAGGCAGGAGGACAGATGACTGAAATGATGATGGACAGCCTCTCTGCCGGGGACCGGGTGTTGTTTGAAACGCTCCTCATCGAGGCGCTCAGCGAAGGGACGAGCGAAGACCGGGAGCAGTTGCGCTCGAACCTTGTAAGGATGGGGTTAGACGATCATTTCGCCCGCCGGTTGCTCAGGGCCGATATACCTGAGATCGTGCGGGCGTCGTCGCTGCTCAGATTGTTGCATCTGAAGCAGGAGGGTTGCCCCGAGCCTGCCGCGCCCGAAAAAAAGACCGCAACCGAGAAAGCCTGATCTGAGGATCATCTTTTTGGAAGGGGTTACTTTTGACTGGCAGGTGACGATTCGAGAGGGGCGCCTGCGAGAGACTGGCTCGACCGCTTATACATCTGTATCTCGTTCCCGCACTGGTTGTGGCACACCTCATCCATTATGTGATTTATCAGGAGAAGCCCGCGACCGCTCGGCTCAAGCAGCCGGGAAGGGTCCCTGGGGTCGGGCACTTCGTCTTTGACAAATCCCTGGCCTTCGTCCTTTATAGTAAAGCGCGCGCCGCAACTGCTCAGTTCGGCGATAATATGGACCTCTTTCTCCGGGTTGCCCTTGTTCCCGTGCTTTATAGCATTGACTATCGCCTCGTCGAGCGCGATAAGGACCTCCGAATCTTCGGGTCCGACTATGCCGAAACGCATCATTCGCTCGTTAAGGTATTCGAGCACGCCGTCGAGGTATCTCAGATCGCTCGGCATATGAAAGGCTATGCGCTCTCTTAGAAAAGGGCGGATGCAGTCCAGGTCCGGATAGGCTGGCTTTTCTGAAGTTACTGCTTTGACAAAGGAGGATTCCTGGTTCTTATTTGCCCTGTTGCGACGAGCGGCGACAGGAGATTTGCGAGTGCCGTTCTGGTTCGCGTTCAATTTGGTCTTGCGCATCCCTCGATATACTTCCAAGTCCATTGATACTATGTCCGACCCATCCGAGACCGCTTCCGGTCGCCCTTGAATCACCAGATAATTTATACCACGCACACGAGTTTTTTGCTACGGTGTGCATTCCGCCACGGAAAGAGTACGAAATGACAGGACAAATGTTCCGGGACATTTAGACCATTATTTCTTGCGCAGGAGTATGCGGCCAGCGTAGGTTGTCAGGGTGAGGCGGGGGCCTCCCTGTTGATGTGTGCCAGAGATGCCCTTTGCCCAGCGGGTGATGCCGCCCATCCCTGTGAGAAAACTGCCGAGGTTTATATTCTCGCTCATCGCGCGAGCGTTCAAAGAGAAGCTGGACGAGCTGGGGATAGTGACATCGATATCGCCTTTCATCGATTGAAGGGTATAGGAGCCGCCGTCCTGCAATTCTCCGTCAAACCGGACGTCTCCGCTTGTCACTTTAACCTCGACCGAGGGGCTGCTGGTGCCGATAAGGCTCACGTCGCTGTCGAAGGAGTTGACGGAAAGAGGCCCGTGCACCCCTTGAATCTCGATCCTCCCCATAACGTTTTTGAGCGAGAGGCTCGTGTCAGCCGGAACATTCACTTCAAAGTCTACCTGGCTCAGCCGGAGGTTGCGCCTTACGGAGACGAGTATCTCGTTTGTGACCATCTGGTCTTCTATCGAGGTCGAAGAAGGGCCTGATGCGCGGACGTGGACGGTCTTCCTGCTCCATGCCTTGACAACGATGGAGCCGTTTATATTCGAGATAGTGAGGTGAGCCGGCCCTCGCGGTGTATAGGTGCGCTCGAAGCGGTCATAGCTGCTCGCGCTTACAGACAGCGCGGCGAGCGCAATCAGAGAAAAGATCAGTTTATATCTGAAAGCTGCGGAAATGAGCGTCTTTTTTTTTAATCTGACCATCTCTACGAACCAGGCAGGGGGCTCCGGCATCAGATGTTAAGAGGCAATAGCGCGCGCCTCGCTCTAAAACTTCTCGAACCCTTCGAGCAGCCGCACCTTCTCGCGATATGCGTTGAGCATGAGCTCCTGAGCAATCTGATCATCGGGATTGCCGTTCAACTGCTGGCGGCACTCAAGCAGAGACTGTTCGACGTAATACATATTGCGATCAAATGTCACGCGAAGCTCAGGCTGCCAGGATACCTTGCGCTGCTCGACCGATTCCTTCAACTCGTTGATCCGCTGCTCTATCTGCTGGATGTCGGGGTTTGAAAGCAGGTTCCTACTGGCCGAGCTTTCAGACGAGAGGCTCGATCCTGCGACCTCTGCCTGACCGGTCGAATTGTCCCGCAATAGCACGAAGCTGGCCGTGACGAGGATGACAAGCGCGGCGGCGCTTGCTGCAATCTGTGGGAAAGATAGATCGAAATGGCTTTCCTTGATGCGAGATACCCACGATTGCGCGCGCGCCCACAGAGACGCGGGGCGCTCTTCTTCTATCTGCGCCTGGATACGCGTCCACAGGGCGCTCGAAGGCGTGTGCAGAGGCAACTGGCGGCTGAAGTGAACGAGCTGGAGAAGGTCGTCGCGCACAGCCCGGCAGGGTTCGCAGTCGGCCAGATGATGTTCTATCTTGGCCTGCTCGCCCAGTTCGAGCGTCCCGTCTATGTAGTCTGAAATGAGCTCCTGACACTGATTGCAAACCATTGGGTCCACCCCATCCTCAAACTGTTTTTTTCGATAGCAGATCACGCAACCTCATTCGCGCCTTGTGGAGCTGAGACTTCGAAGTGCCTATGCTTATCTCAAGCATATCGGCGATCTCTTCGTGTTCATACCCCTCGACATCGTGCAGCACGAATACCGTTTTGTAACCCGGCGGCAGCTCCGATATGGCCTTCTCAAGCGCGAGGCGTTCGATCATCGAGATTCGCCGCGTGCTTTGAAGCGGCGTTTCAACCACGTTGGTAAAATCGCCTTCCTCGCTCGTCTGTTCGAGCTTGACCCCGCGCTTGCGAAAGTGCATCAACACCTGGTTGACCGTCAGCCGGTGCAGCCAGGTCGTAAAAGCAGAGTCGCCTCGAAAGCTCTTCAGCTTTCTGAAGACCTGTAGGAAGACTTCCTGCGTCAGGTCTTCGGCCTGCGTCGCGTTGCCAAGCATCCTCAAGCAGAGCGAATAGACTCGCCGGTGGTGCTGCTCGTATAGTCTTTCAAACGCTTCGGAGTCGCCTGCCGCTGCCGCCCGAGCTAGGTCGAGGTCAGAAGCGGGCTGGCTTGTTCCGGCGGTCACGGTCATTATCAGCTTTTATTAAGAACGGCCAATGACCACACTCGCTGTGATGCGATGGCCCTAAATCCGGTTGCCTCAACATTATAGCATTGAAAACTATTATCAAAAGATTGATTTCGCTGGATTAAATGGATGGCCTCGGATTTGAGATTTGAGGTCACAAAATACCCGGGCGCGGACGAAGAGATTCAGCCCGCAAGAATCTCTTCCATCCGCGCCCGAATAATTGAGCATGCTGTGGCTGTCATGCGCAATGGTGTTAGGTCAAAGACTTCGCACCATCAGTTGTTCGAAGTATTTCCGTTCGTCGTGGTTGTCCTCCGCATAGGCGCGCTCGGAACCGCGTTATTCGTCAAAAGCCTTATCTCTACGCGCCTGTAGAGCGCCCTGCTGTTGTTTGAGGTCGATATAGGCGACGCAGATGTGCTGGTCTGATCATTTGGCATGGTCGAGACGTTCTGCGTGATCGGCCTTCCGGCGCCGAAGCCGAGCGCATACATGCGCATAACGGGTATGTTCGCCTTGTCCGCAAGGTATCTCTGCACCGCTTCGGCCCGCATCTGCGCGAGCGACTGGTTGAGTCGCGTCGCGCGCTCGGTATCGCCAAAGCCTACGATTTCGAGCACAAACCCGCTGCGATCGGTTATCTGCGAAGCGAAATTATCGAGCTGCGCCATGCCTTCGGGAGTCAGCGTGGCGCTGCCGGGGCGGAAGAATACCATTGCCGTGTTCTGAAGCGTGTAGCTGTCCATATTGGACCGCAGTTCTTCCACGTTGGTCTCAATTCCGCCAAGGCGGGTATTGGCCTGCTCGGCTGCCGAGGCCGCGCGGTCTGCCGTCTGCTGTGCGCGGTCGGCCCGACCCCTCACCTCTTCGATCCCCGTCCTCAGCTCGCTGATCTGCTGAGTGTTGCGGCGCGATGTCTCTTCAAGCTCCGTGGTCCTGTTCTCAAGCGGCTGGACCCGCTCGGCTATCCTGTTGCGGACATATTTCTTGGTGGCGCACCCGGTCTCGAACATGACACCGACTACCAGGACAAGCGCGACCAGAATCAGTCTATGCTTCATAGTTGCCCTCCCCAATACCGAAAATGAAATCGAGAGATAAACCGGAAACCCCGCTTGTATGTATCTGTGATACGCTTTCGAACGGGGACGCACCTGTTTACTGCGAGCATCGTGCCATATTTGCGAGCCGCCGAACCTGATCTAAACTGTAGAATCAAAGCGATTCACCCCATAAGCGGCGCGGTTCGCCTGTACTAGTTTCCTACTTGCAATGAAAAAATTACACGGAAAGAATTGACAGGATTTACAGGATCGACGAGAGAGTCGTATCTTTTGAGCGAGATTCCTTCCTGTATATCCTGTCGACGGCAAAC
>DASTET010000565.1:0-3183 GCA_035709445.1 Blastocatellia bacterium
ATACCTCACATTTATGCTCAGACGGTCGAGGACCTTTTCTTCGCCCAGGGGTTCGTTGCCGCTCAGGACCGTCTCTGGCAGATGGAGATTTGGCGGCGGACAGGCGAAGGCAGGCTGGCCGAAATCCTCGGCCCTCAGGCAATCGAGCGCGACCGGTTTGCGCGTCTGCTCAGATACCGGGGCGACATGCAAGCCGAGTGGACGAGCTACGCTCCCGATGCGCGGCGCATCATCGAATCTTTCGTTCGCGGCGTAAATGCCTTTATCGAGCTGAGCCGCGACCGCCTGCCTATAGAGTTTCAGCTCACGGGCATACGGCCTGACCCCTGGACGCCGGAGGTGTGTCTGACTCGCATGGCCGGATATGTGATGACGCGCAACGCCAGCAGCGAAGTGTTGCGCGCGCAGATGGTGAGGATGTTCGGCGCCGTGAAGACCGACGAGATGATAGAGACCGACCCTTTTAAAAAGCTCGAAGTGCCTGAATGGCTGGACCTGAGCGGCATAGACTCGAAAGTGCTTGGCGCGGCGAGCGCGGCGAGCGCCCCCGTCTCGTTTCGCCTCGGCGAGGGGAGCAACAACTGGGTCGTGGGCGGCGCGCTTACGGCGACCGGCAAGCCTATTCTTGCAAACGACCCTCATCGCACCATCGCCCTGCCCTCGCTACGTTACCTGGTCCACCTCGTCGGGCCGGGCTGGAACGTCATAGGGGCCGGCGAGCCTGCCCTGCCCGGCGTGGCCGCAGGTCATAACGAACGGATGGGGTTCGGCTTCACCATCGTCGGAATAGATCAACAGGACCTCTATCAGGAAGAGGTCAATCCGCAAGACCCGACCGAGTACCGCTACAAAGGCAGATGGGAGAAGATGACCATCGAGCGCGAGCAGATTCGCGTCAAGGGGAGGACCGATCCGGTCGAGATAGAGATGCGATTCACGCGACACGGCCCGGTGCTTTATGAAGACCGCGAGCGCCGTCGCGCATACGCGCTTCGCTGGGTCGGGAGCGAGCCTGGCGCAGCCGGTTATCTGGCCTCGCTTTCGCTCAACCGGGCGAAAAACTGGCGAGAGTTTCTTGCGGCCCTCGAACGCTGGAAGGTGCCTTCGGAAAACCTGATCTATGCCGACGTCGACGGCAACATAGGATGGCAGGCCGCAGGGCTCACACCCGTCAGGCGCGGGTGGTCGGGCCTGTTGCCGGTGCCGGGCGGCGAAGGCAAATACGAATGGGAAGGGTTTCTCCCGCTCGCGAGCCTGCCGCGAAAATACAACCCTTCGAATCACTTCATAGCCACCGCAAATCATAAGGTGCTACCCGATGGCTACAGGCACGAGATAGGCTTCGAGTGGGCGCAGCCTTTCAGGTTTCATCGCATAGAAGAAGTCTTAGGCCGTGGAAAAAAGTTCACGGTCGCAGACTTCGAACGGTTGCAGCACGACGAGACTTCGATTCCGGCGCGAGAGCTAGTCCCGCTTCTTCGCGACATTAAAGTTGAAGACGCGCGCGTGCGCGAGGCGGTCGAGGTGCTGCTCGGCTGGGACATGGTCTTATCAAAAGACTCGCCCGCCGCCGCGATTTATGAAGTGTGGCTCGCAAAGCTCAGCCCGAACGTCTTCAGGCCCGCTATCCCCGCCGAGGCGTGGCCGCTTGCAGGAGGCCGCCAGTCCTTGATGCGGTTGATAAAGTCGCTCAAGAACCCCGACAGCAGGATGTTTGGCGCGGACCCGAAGCAGGCGAGAGACCGGGTAATGATCAAAAGCCTCGACGAGGCGCTCGGCGATCTCACATCGCGGCTCGGAGCCGACCTGAAGAAGTGGCGGTGGGGCGATCTTCACGTTGCGGAGTTCAGGCATTCGCTTTCGAGCGATGAAGCGACGCGAGCCGTCTTCGATCTTAGCCGCGTCGCGCGCGGCGGGGATGCCAACACGGTGAACGCGACCGCAGGCGCGGGATTCAGACAATCGGCCGGCGCGTCGTTTCGCCAGGTCCTCGATCTCAGCAACTGGGACAACTCGGTGGCGACGAGCGTGCCCGGACAGAGCGGCCAGCCCACAAGCCCTCATTATCAGGACCTGCTCCCGCTCTGGGCCGAAGGCAAGTATTTTCCGCTGCTGTTCAGTCGCGAAAAGATCGAAAAACATGTCAAGCAAAGGCTTATGCTCGAACCTCGCAGAGGTCAATAGTCAGAGGAGGAATGAGACCGATCTGATCTCAAAATCAAGACAACCCCTTTCACACCGGAGGATGATTATGCTCAGGCGATACACGACCGCTCTTTTGCTCGTAATCAATCTTTTGACCCTCGGCGTTGTAGCGACGGGTCAGGCCCCGCAGGAAAAAGTCGATCTGGAAGTGATCAACAAAATGAAAGACGAAGGGCTGAACCGCTCTCAGGTCATGGAGATTTTAAGCTACATGACCGATGTCTTCGGCCCGCGTCTTACGGGCTCGCCCAACTACAGGGAGGCCAGCGAATGGGCCGCAAAGAAGCTCGAAAGCTGGGGGCTTCAAAACGCGAAGCTGGAGCCGTGGGGCCAGTTCGGGCGCGGGTGGACGCTCGAAGGGTTCTCGGCCAATATGATCAAGCCTCATTTCAGCCCGATCATAGCCTACCCAAAGGCATGGTCCGGGAGCACGAACGGGACGGTGCGCGGTCAGGTGATCTATCTCGACGCGAAAACCGAAGCCGATCTTGAGAAGTACAGGGGCAAGCTCAAGGGCGCTATCGTGCTTATCGCGCCGTCGCGCGAAGTCAAAGCTCAGTTTCAGCCTCAGGCCATTCGCGAGTCCGATGAAGAGCTGCTCAGGCTGGCTAACGCCGAGCCTCCGTCGGGCGGCGCGCAGAGGCGAAATTTTCAGGCTTCGCCGGAACAGAGGGCCGCAATGGCGCTGCTGAATAAGAAGTGGGAGATGGTCTATTCCGAAGGCGCTGCGGTCGTGCTCGAAACAAGCCGCGTTGGCGACGGCGGGACGATATTTCTCGGAAGCGCCACTTTATCTTACCCGCCCAACACACCGGCTGATCAGCGAAAGAGCGTTCGCGATAAGGATGCGCCGCCGGTCATTCCGCAACTGGTCGTAACGGTCGAGCACTACAACCGCATCATACGCATGCTTGATAAAGGGGTGCCGGTACAGTTGGAAGTCAACGTCAACGCCCGCTATCACGACCAGGACCTTAC
>DASTET010000566.1:0-2586 GCA_035709445.1 Blastocatellia bacterium
TTGAGTGTCGGCGCCGCTGAATCTGTCTCGACCGATGGTGAAGCGGACATAGACCGTGAGCGCGATTCGTTTCAGGAGATAGATTTCGGGTCAACCTTTGAAGAGTATCTCGACCCCGGCTACAAGACGCACGAGTACGAAGCACGCGACGAGGTATCTTTTGAAAACATGCTGACGCGCCGGCAATCGCTCTATGAGCAGTTGATCTGGCAGCTACACCTCACGGATGTGGCGGATGACGTGCGTACGGCGGGTGAAGCCATTATAGGGAACCTGGACGAGAATACCGGGTTCCTCGATGCGACCATAGAAGAGATAGCCGAGATGGGGCCCTGGCCGATTGAGACGGTCGAGAAAGCGCTCTATATCGTGCAGCGCCTCGACCCCGTGGGAGTGGCGGCCCGCGACGTGCGCGAGTCGCTGCTGGTGCAGCTCGATTGTTACGGGTATGGCGACCGGCTGGCTGCGCAGATGGTGAGGGACCACCTTGAGAGCCTTCAGACGCACAAGCTGCCCGATCTGGCCAAGACGCTCAACGTGCCGCTCGAGCAGGTGCTCGAAGAGATGGAGATCATAAAGAAGCTCGATCCCAAACCGGGCCGCAAGTACTCTGCCGAAGAGGCGCAGCCGGTCGTCCCCGAAGTCACTATCGAGAAGCTCGGCGACGATTACGTCATCCGGTTTGAGGACGACGGCATGCCGCACCTGAGAATCAACAGGACATACCGGCAGATGATGGAATCGAAGGACGCGACCAAAGAGACGCGCGACTATATCAAAGAGAGATTCCGTTCGGCGGTCGATCTGCTCAAGAACATAGAGCATCGCCGCCAGACTATCTACCGCGTGTGCCAGTCGATAGTCGAGCGCCAGCGCGAATTCCTCGACCACGGGATCGAGCAGCTTCGCCCGATGATGCTCAAAGACGTGGCGGAAGATATAGGCATGCACCTCAGCACGGTTTCGCGCGTGGTGAATCGCAAATATGTGAACACGCCGCAGGGGGTTTATGAGCTGCGGAGGTTCTTCACCGAAGGCATGAAGAGCGATTCGGGAGAAGACGTATCTACGCGCGTGCTCAAGCTGAAGATCAAGAAGATGATCGAAGCCGAGGACCCGCACCATCCGATCACCGATGACGAGATCGCAAAACGACTGGCAAAAGATGGCGTAAAGATGAGCCGCCGGACGGTTGCCAAGTACCGCGATCAGATGCGTATCCCCGGCTCGCGCGAACGCCGCGCTATCGTTTAATCCAGAAGTCAGAGGTCAGAAGCCAGAAGTCAGAATCTGCATTCAGTAAGTTTTGGCTCCTGACTTCCGGCCTCTGACTTTTGATTTTTTGGGAGACTAGCAGATGGAATTCGAGTTCACTGGCCGCCACGTCGAAATAACCCCGGCAGTCGAGCGGTTGGTAAGAAAAGAGCTGGGGAAACTGAACCGAGTGCTTGATTCTGCGCCGATGAGGGCCCACGTAATACTCTCTTCCGAGAAACATCGCAAGTGCGCCGAGATAGTCCTCTACTGGCGCGATAATGTATTCACGGGCGTGGCCGAAAACAACGACCTGAATCAATCGGTCGCCGTCGCCGCCGATAAAGTCAAGAAACAGGTCATGCGGCTCAAAGAGAAGTTTCAGACGAAGAAGCGCGGGCGGCTGCCTGTCAAAGAAGTAGCGCCCGTGCCCGGCGGTACTTTAGAAGCGGCCCCGCCGGCGCCGCGAATAATCTCTGCGCGACGCTACCGCGTCAAACCTATGACTCCCGAAGAGGCGGCCATACTGCTTGCCGACTCTGACGATCAGTTCATCGTTTTTCGCGATTCGGAGACAAACAAGGTCGGGGTCCTTTACAATCGCACCGACGGCAATTTCGGATTGATCGAACCCTGAGCAGGGGTCAGGGGTCAGGGCTTGAGAGCCGGTAATCCTTCGATTGCTGAATCCGCTGCCGCTGACTTAATGATAATCAAGAACCCTGACCCCCGACGCCCGACTCCGCGCGGCGCGAAGCGCATACTGCGCCATGGACCCTTGATTTTATGCCAGTTCCTGTCGTCATAATCACCGGGTTGAGCGGGTCGGGGATGTCTTCCGCGTTGAAGGCATTCGAGGATCTCGGATACTTCGCCGTTGATAATCTGCCGATACAGTTGATCCCGACTTTTGCGCAGCTATGCGACGAATCCGCCGAGATCGAGCGGACGGCGTTCGTCGTCGATTCGCGCTCGCGGGAGTTTCTCGGCAGCTTTCCGCGTATTCACGCCGAGCTGGTCCGCAAAGGCGTTCCGGTCAGGGTGCTGTTTCTCGAAGCTGACGACGACATACTGGTCCGCCGCTACAGCGAGACGAGGCGGCCTCACCCGTTGCCCGACGGGAACGTGGTTGCGGCCATCCGGCACGAGCGCGCATTGCTTTCTGAGATACGGGAGCTGGCCGATGTCGTTATCGACACGTCGGAGCATACGGTCCACACGCTGCGCGACGTGATACGGGAGAGATTCGCCGATAAGGGCAGCGCGCAGGAATTGAACGTTACGATATATTCCTTCGGGTTCAGGAGCGGGCTTCCGCGCGGGCTGGACATG
>DASTET010000567.1:0-3164 GCA_035709445.1 Blastocatellia bacterium
GGCTCGCCGTAGATGAAATCATCCATCACCACAACGTCCGAAGTCATATCATCATTTGCTGTGGGGCCGGGCGCAACATTGCCGCTCGTAATGCGAACTCGCGACACACGCTCCCCGGCGTTAAAGACAACGCCTACGAACGAGAGACCGTTGTCGGCGGGCGGGGCAAAGAATACGCCCAGCGACATGCCTTGAGGATCGAATAACTCAATCGATGTGCTCATGGGCAGGTCTACATCGGTGAAGACCGCGCCGAAGCCATTGATCGTCGCCGGTATGTTGCCGCCTCCAGGGATGAAGAAGGTGGCATCGGTGATGTTGCTCCCCGTCGGGCTGAAGAGCCGAACGGGGCTGAAGGTCCGAAAGATTGTGCTATAGGTTGGATTGCCGAACGTCATGGCCAGGCCGTCGACCGGAGCCTGGACAAACCCCGTGCCCGGCGTGGCGAAGAGGCCGCCGCGTGTAGCCAGGAAGCCTGTAAATGGAGTAGGCGCGGGGGAGGTCGCCGTCGAGCCTCCGCCGTCCCAGTTGATCTCGCGACGCCCGCTGGCGAGCGGGCCGGGCGCATTGCCGTTGTTGGGATCGCCCAGCGCAGCCCTGAATGCATCTACAGTGGCTTGTATTGAGGTCTGGTCCGGTCCTGCGGCTGAGAACACGACGGGCGCGGCTGACACAGGAACGGGAACAGCCAATAACATCGAAAGCAGCAGAAACTTGGTCAGTAGAATCCTTTTCCCTCTCATTGCTTGACTCTCCTTATGATCCCGGCAAGTCTATGCGGGGGGTACTCTTGCCCATGGCGGCATAATCCCCTGGAAGTCACTGGCGTCCACTAGAGTGCAGTGAATAAGAAAGTGAGGACACAAACCGGAATTATCGTATTCAAACGCGCCGGATTCAGCTGCGCGTAACGCATCGCGCAATCGGGACTGGTCCGGTCTGCCCAAAAAGCGGGCTGAATTATACCACGGGGAATCGATCAGGATGTAAATATATTATGAGCGTCGTTTCTATCCGAGCGGCGAGGAAATTTTAACCGCAGAGGAACGCAGAGTTTTGTTTATGCCTCTGCGTTCCTCTGCGGTTATCGGGCGCAGATCAAAAGGGTCAGGGCCGGACTGCGAGCCTCTGATGATAGTCCCGCTCCTCCTCTCGAATCTCCTGGCTCAGCCGCCACCGGAACCGCAAAAGGTCCTGGAACGCTCTGGCGATCACCTTGAGATTTGCGCCCGTGGCTGCACCCGCCACGCGCGGCAGATGAGTCAGCGGCTCTTCAGCTATGTTGAATCCGCGCGCCCGCGCGCCGGCCAGCAGCTCCGTGTCGATCATCGCCCCGTCAGAGACAATGTTTATCTGCGAGAGGACATAGCGCCGAAAGAGCTTGAAGCCGCAATCGATATCTCGACACAGATAACCGAACAGCGATCTGACGATCATCCTCCATCCAAGGCCGTTGAGCTTGCGAATGACGTTATCGCGCCTGTTGGCCCGATACCCGCACACTATGTCCGCTTCTCTTATTCGTTTGAGAAGCTGCTCGACCTCGCTGAATTTGAACTGTTTGTCGGCGGGGAAGAAGGCTATAAGCTCATTGGAGGCAGCGGCGAACCCCGCCTTCAATGCTGCGCCGTATCCACGGTTGGGATAATGCTCGACGAGCCGCAGGTTCGGTATGCGCTCTCTAAGCTTGCGGGCGACTTCGCCCGTGCGGTCGGTGCTCCCGTCGTTGACCAGAATGATCTCGTGGTCTATGCCGAGCGCGCGGGCCACGGTTGAAACCTCATTCACAGCATTCTCTATATTCGCCTCTTCGTTATAGGCAGGAAGTACGATTGAAAGACTTAACATAATTCCCTCTCAGACTCTTAAGATTACGATTCTGTTTGTGGAGATTGATCCAGTATTCGATAGACCGTCGTGTAACGGTCAGAGAAGACCTTCCGCATGCGCGGGCTCTGATTGGCGATGTTCATGAAATCGCGGTGGTCGTTATCGGTGAAGACAAACTCGCAACCGAATTCTTTGAGAATCACGTCTTCCAGGTCCCGGACCCTTCCCCGCGTCAAGTCTTCGTACCTGTGATAGAGCCGCTCGTCTTTCAAGCGCATGAAATCGGGATCGAGGCCGACTATGTATGTATTGTGGGTGTTATAAAAGAACAGCTTCGGAAAATCATCCCAGTCGGTATGAAAGATGGTTGAGCCTGCCGGGGTATTTGCGGCCAGCCACTCCGCGCCGCCTTTATATGCAACGCTCGCGGGCTCGGCGGCTATGTCTTTTCTGGCATCCTGAATCGTCGAATACGCCGCAAACCATAACGCGATGGAAGCCAGTATAGAAGCGACGGCCCGCGCACGCTGACCTGAAACGAGGCTCCAGTCGAGACCCTTCAGACGGTCGCGCGATGCAAACGCGAGAAACATCACCGCTGAAGGCGGGAAGTACTCCACAAAGCGGCGCGACTTGAACAGCAGGACCAGATACATAGTAGAGACGAGAAACCAGAAGAGTCGCGGCTTGTCTTCTTTCCACTCTCTGCGGTCGGTCAGGAGGATGCCGCCCATATAAGAGAGGACCGCTACGAGAGATGTCGTCAACAGTACCCATGAGCTAAAGGGATACCACTCCGTTCCGACCGAGGTCTGATACTCTGCGGCAAACAGTTTGGGGATTATGTGGTCCCGTATGAATAAGACGTTTCTCGGAAAATACGGATTGATTATATGGCCCGCTATGATGCCCGCGCCGACCGCGAGGACAGTCCTGTATTCGACCTTCCTCTCGGCGATGAAGTGGACTGCCGCCCCGAATAAGACGAGCGGGAGAAGAAGCGGGAAGGCATTGTATGACCATACGAAGACGACTGTAAGCAGGGCCAGACTCTTCCAGTCGCGCTTCATTATAAAGTGGAAGGCTATCAGTTGAAGCGCCAGGCTCAGACTCTGACCGCGCGCCATGCTCATGCGGTAGAGAAACGGGCTTGATGAGGCGAAGAGTACGATGAGCCAGAGCAGAGGGTAGCCGATCCCATAGCGCCGGAGCAGGAGGTAAAAGATCGTGAAAGCTATGGCGGCGATGGCTACCGGCGCGAGCTTTGCCGCAAGGGTGAGATCGCCGGCAAGGGTGAACGGCATCTGAAGAACATGCAAGAGCATGTGATGATC
>DASTET010000568.1:0-4381 GCA_035709445.1 Blastocatellia bacterium
GGCTTCTGGCTTCTAAAAAATCCTTGACTTCAAACGGAACTTTTATATACTTAACGCCGTTAAGCGAAATGACAGCGTTAATTTGAAAAAGGGTATGGGGCCAAGAGACAGGCGAGAGAGGCAAAAAGAGCTGCTGCGTCAGGAGATACTCGACGCGGCGAGGGAGTTGTTTGTCAAAGAGGGGTATGAAAACGTCTCTATGCGCAGGATAGCCGAGAAAATTGAATACTCGCCTACGACGATATACCTCTATTTTCAGGATAAGGCCGATCTGCTCAACAACATCTGCGAAGAGACGTTTATGAAATTGATCGAAAAGATGAATTCCATAACCGTGACTTCCAATGATCCCGTTGAGGCGCTAAAACAGGGCTGTCGGGCTTACGTTGAATTCGGGTTGGAATATCCTAATCATTACCGCGTCACGTTTATAAATCACCCGGAGCAGGGTAAGGAGCCGGAGCATTATCTCAGGGAAGGGTTGTCTGGGATGAAGGCGTTTGATTGTCTTCGGCGGGCCGTCGCCGAATGCGTCAGGCAGAACAAGTTCCGCGAGACCGATGTGGAGATGATAAGCCAGGCGCTCTGGGCCGCAGGTCACGGAGTCGTCTCGCTGATGATCGTCAAGAAACATTTCCCGTGGGTCGATAAAGACAGGCTCATCGATCTCTCCATCAACGCAATCATCGATGGACTCAGAGCCTAAATTTTTTTGCCTTATCACTTAACGGCGTTAATTTTGTTTAAAGCGTTAATGTAAAGAGGTAAGGAGAGAGGCAGATGGCATCGCTTGCGCGGCGGAACCTTTTTCACGATAGGGTCAGGCTCGCGGTCACGCTTACGGGGATAGTATTTGCCGTCGTGCTTGTCACCGTCCAGTTGGGGCTTTTTGTCGGGTTTGCCACGACCACCTCGAACATAAGCGATCGCTCGAATGCGGACCTTTGGATAGCGGCCAGGGGGCTTAGGAATTTCGATCAGGCCGCCCCGTTCTCAGAGCGCAAGCTTTACCAGGCGCTGGCAACGCCGGGAGTAGCGCGGGCCGAAAAGTACATAGTCTCATTCAGCCGATGGAAGCGGCCCGACGGGGGCGAGGAAGGCGTCGGCATAGTAGGCTTCGACCTCAACGCCGGGATGGGCGGCCCGTGGGGCCTCAGCTCAGGAAGCATAGATGATCTTCGCGCCGCCGATACGGTCATCATCGACGAGATATACCGCGAGAAGCTCGGCATACAGGCCACGGGCCAGACCGTTGAGATAAACGGCCATCGGGCGCGTGTCGTCGGCTTCACGCGCGACATCAGATCATTCACCACGAACCCGCGAGTCTTCACCTCGTTTAAAAACGCTCAGAATTACGCCCGAATCGCCGAAGACCAGACCACGTTCATACTGGTCAAGGCCGAACAGGGCGCGGACCTGCAAACGCTCAAGAATCGTCTCGCCGAGCGCATAGAGGACATTGAGGTCTATACGACCGCCGAGTTCAGCCGCAAGACACAGGTCTACTGGATGTTCAGCACGGGGGCCGGGATAGGAATTCTCATTGCGGCGTTGATGGGGTTAGTCGTCGGGGTGGTCGTAGTGGCCCAGACCATATATGCCACTACAATCGATCACCTGCGCGAATACGGGACGCTCAAAGCGATGGGCGCGTCGAACGGCTATATCTACCGGGTGATAATAAAGCAGGCGTTGATAAGCGCGGCCATAGGCTACGTGCTCGGCATGGCGGTGAGCGTGCTCGTCGTGAGGATGAGCAGCAGCGGGGGGGCCGCGATAAAGCTCCCCTGGGAGATGGCGGCGGGGATGCTCGTCCTGACGTTTCTTATGTGCGCGGGCGCGTCGATAGTGTCGATCAACAAAGTGACGCGCATCGACCCGGCGATGGTATTCAAAGGCTGAGAGTGAAAGGGGGCGCGATATGAGCGCAGCAATACGGGTCCGCGAGCTGACCAAGACCTATTCATCGGGCGTGACGGCCGTGCGCGCGCTCGACCGCGTCGATCTCGACGTGGGAGGCGGCGAGGTAGTGATGCTCTGTGGCCCGTCGGGCAGCGGGAAGACGACGCTCTTATCGATTATGGGCTGCATACTGCGGGCGACGAGCGGAAGCGTGCGGATACGCGGGCGGGAGGTGACTCACCTGAGCGAGAAGCAACTGCCTCGCGTCCGCCTCGACCAAATAGGGTTCATATTTCAGGGATTCAACCTCTTCCCTACCCTGACCGCAGGCGAGAACGTGGAGCTTGCGCTCGACCTGAAAGGCATCACCGGAAAGACGGCCCGCCTTCGTGCTCGCCAACTGCTCGACCAGGTTAACCTCGCCGATAAGTATCGCAGCTTCCCGGCAGACCTGAGCGGCGGCCAGAAACAGCGCGTGGCCATAGCGCGGGCGCTTGCGGGAGACCCTGAGATCATTCTGGCCGACGAGCCGACAGCCGCGCTCGATTCTTCAAGCGGGCGCATGGTTATGGAGATGCTGCGCGACCTCGCGCGCCGTCGCAGCCGCGCAGTCGTGATCGTCACTCACGACAACCGCGTGCTCGAATACGCCGACCGGATAGTTCATATCGAAGACGGAAGACTCATCGAGCCTCTGGTCGAGCGTGGCGTCGCCCATCTTGCCGGAGGGTTCTCACAAAAAGGCGAGCACATGAATTCTTACAGCGCATAAGAGCGCTTCCGGGAGCCGATTATGAAACGATCGATCATCTACTCTGTTGTATTTATCGGGGCCCTGTCCCTTGTAATTTCGCTGCTGTTTATCGACAGGGGCCGCTTCTCAAAATCAAACCCTACCGTTCTCGCCGAAGAAGAGCGTGAGGCGGTCGTGGCCGCGCCCGGGCGAGTCGAGCCGGTCTCAGAAGAGATAAACATTGGCTCGGAGATACCCGGAAAACTGAAAGCGGTCAGGGTCGAAGAAGGAGACCGCGTGGCGCAGGGGCAAATCATCGCCGAGCTTGTCAACGATGACTATCTCGCGCAGGTGGCGTCTGCCGAGGCGAGGTTGAAGCAAAAGGAGGCAGAGCTTCGACTCGTCATCAACGGCGCACGCCATCAAGAGAGGCGGGAAGCCTGGGAGTCTGTGAGGGAGGCGGAAGCGATGCTTGAGAACGCGCGCGCCGAGATGGAGCGCCGTCGGTCGCTCTTTGAAAAGGGAGTGATCGCAAGAGAGGAGAGCGACCGCGCCGAGCGCGAGTACAAAGTAGCTCGCGCTAAATTCGAAGCCGCGTCACAGCGTCACGATCTGATCGCTGATGAGGCGAGAGAAGAAGACCGGGCAAAAGCCGAGGCAGATGTGGCGCTCGCCCGCGCCCAGCTTGCTGAAGCGCGAGCGAGGCTTGAGAAGACCTTTATACGCTCGCCCCTCGACGCTGTCGTGCTTCGCAAGCACCTGAAGACCGGCGAGACCGTTTCCGAGATGCGCGAGTCGCCCGTGGTCACGATTGCCGACATATCGATCTTGCGCGTCCGCGCCGACGTAGATGAGACCGATGTTAACAAGGTGGAGGTTGGCCAGAATGTTTATGTCACCGCAGACGCTTATGGCGGCAAGAGGTTCTGGGGCCGCGTCATCAGAATAGGTCAGGTGCTCGGCAAGAAGAACATTCGAACCGATGAGCCGACGGAGCGGGTAGATACAAAGATACTTGAGACGCTGGTCGAGCTGGAGCGCGGCACATACCTGCCGCCGGGGCTCAGAGTCGATACTTTCATCGTAGTCGGCAAAGATGAGCGCCGAACCGCAGGCTCGTTATAATGATTAAGGAAGATGGACAGAATGAATTTGAAAGGAGAAAGACTAATGTTTAGGACCAGGTTTTATTCGTCATTCGTCGGGTTAGCACTCATGCTGGGACTTTTTGCGGCGGCCCCGGCCCTCGGACAGGAGACCAGCAGGTCGATAACGATCAATCGGGATACAAAGCTCGCAGGCCAGGTCCTCGCGAAAGGAAGCTACACGATAAAGTACACGGAAGGAAAAGACGGCGAGCTGATCTTTTTAAAGGGCAACAAGGAAGCTCTCAAGATCGGTTACAAGTGGTCGAAGCTCGGCGCGACGCCTTCGGATACTTCGGTCATTTACTCTCTTGCCGATGACGGCTCCTACAGCATCAAGCGAATAGAGATCAAAGGAAAGGAATTTGCCCTGGTAATAGAATAGCCGCCTCTCTTAAAACCCGTGACGGGCGATAAGTAAAGAAATGCTGTCTCGCGTGCCCTTCTTGTCACCCGTCACTCTTCAATTGCCGGATTTCAGCTCTTCGATTCTGGGAAAGCCCAATCCCAGAAATGGACACGGACACTGGACTGTCCGCCGCCGGGCAGACGGGAGACCTTCGGGCAGCGGCGGGGCTCTCTCGCTGGCCCGATAATC
>DASTET010000569.1:0-3689 GCA_035709445.1 Blastocatellia bacterium
GGAGACGGGACCTCTCAGTTCAGCATACGCGACCTGTGCGTGCTGATGATACTTGTAAGCGACAACACGGCGACAAACATGCTAATAGACCTCGTCGGGATGCAGAACATCAACAACACGCTCGCCTCGCTCGGGTTGAAACAGACCCGCGTGCAGCGCCGCATGATCGATGCGGCGGCTTCGGGCCGGGGCGACGAGAACATCTCTACTCCCGCCGAGGCCGCGCGAATAATGCAGATTCTCTACCGGGGCGAGTTTTTGAGCCGGGCCGCCTGCGACGACATGCTGGCGATCCTGAAGAAACCGAAGCGGGGCGGGATAAACGCGGGGCTGCCGCAGGAGATCGAAGTCGCCTTCAAACCCGGCGGCATCGCGGGCGTCTCCACCGAATGGGCCATAGTCTATCTCAAAGAGCGGCCATACATAGTTGTCATAATGGAGAATTACGGGCTGGGCGATGAGGCAGGCGCCGCGATGAGAGATATCTCCCGCGCGCTTTATGACTATTTCTGGCGTCTGGGCCGCTCGACCCGCCACGGCACCTATGTTAACCCTTCGCTTATAAAGTAGAAGCCCGGATATTCACATCCGCCTGTGGAAAACTTTTTCGCTTTGTTAACAGGGCCTGTGGAAAAGCTGTGGAAAGCCTGCTCGAAAAAGGATTAACCCGGCGGTCAATACAGCTTGATAGGGCTGTCGGTAGTCGGCTAGGATTTCAGTAGCTACCAGGTAGAATTGCTGAAAGACTTATTTGCTCAAGTATCGGGGGAAAATATGAAGCAATCGAAGAGAGCGGCGAGCACCCTGCTCGCCCTGTTGTTACTGCTGTCGCTTCCTGCCAGCTCGCTCGCGCAGGGCTCAGCCATCAAGACGCACACGTTAAAGAACGGGATGAAGATAATGGTGCAGGAAGATCATTCGATCCCAAGCGTCGCGTTGTACATCTTTTATCGAATAGGCTCGCGCAACGAGCGGCCCGGCACGACGGGCATATCGCACTTCTTCGAGCACATGATGTTCAACGGCGCGAAGAAGTACGGCCCCGGCCAGTTCGATAAAGTGATGGAGGCCGCAGGCGGAAGAAATAACGCCTACACGAGCAACGACGTCACCGTATATCAGGACTGGTTCACCCCGTCGGCGCTCGAACTGATATTCGAGCTGGAAGCGGACCGCATAGAGCATCTCAGCTTCGATCCTAAAGTGATCGAAACCGAGCGCGGGGTCGTCGCAAGCGAGCGGCGCACTTCGGTCGATGCGAATAACTTCGGGCTGCTAAACGAGCAGCTTTATGCCACGGCGTTTACGGCGCACCCTTATCAATGGCCCGTAGTAGGCTGGATGGTCGACATACAGAACTGGACTATGGAAGACCTCAAGAACCACTTCCGAATGGGCTACTCTCCGAACAACGCGACGATGGTCGTGGTCGGGGATGTGAAGGCGGAAGAGATACTGCGCCTCGCTCAAAAGTATATAGAGCCGATCCCGTCGCACGATCCCCCGCCGAAGGTTACGACGAAAGAGCCCGAGCAGCTCGGCGAGCGCCGCGTAGTTGTAAAGAAGTTCGCCCAGCTCCCGCTGTTGATGATCGCCTATCACGTCCCTGAGAGCGCAAACCCGGACTACTATGCGCTACAGGTGATGCAGACAATCCTCTTCTCCGGCCAGAGCTCGCGCATGTACCAGCGCCTGGTCGACAAGGACCAGCTCGCGCTCTCGATAAGCGGCGGGTTCGGGTTCAGCTTCGACCCGTCGCTTTTTGAGATAACCGCGCAGCCCAAGGCGGGCATAGACCCGCAGGCCGTAGAGAAGGCCGTTTACGAAGAGCTCGACAAGATAAAAAACGCGCCCGTCACGGACCAGGAGATCGAGAAGGCGAAGAACATTCTGCTCGCGTCGTTCTATCGCCAGATGAAGACAATAAACGGCAGGGCGAACCTGCTCGGCAGCTACGAGGTATTCCTCGGCGACTACAACAAGCTGTTTAACGCAGCCGAGATGTTCAACAAAGTGACCAGAGAGGACATACGCCGGGTGGCGCAAAAGTACTTCGGCGAAAAGAATCGCACAGTCGCCACGCTGATCCCCCAGGCGGAGACCGAAAACCCGAAGGCCGAAAGCAGTAAGCGGTAGGCAAACGGAGCCTCGATATTGACAGGAGGATTTATGAGAAGGTTACTCGCACTATCACTTGTAGTATTGCTTGCGGCCTCACAGGTTCAGCCGGCCAATGCTGAAAACGGTGACTTGAAGCTCCCGCCTTACAAAAAGGTCAAGCTCAAAAACGGGATGACGCTGCTTCTGATGCAACAGCACGAAGTCCCCATCATAAGCTTCAACTTCCTGCTCAGGGCCGGATCGATAGCCGACCCCGCGGGCAAAGAAGGGCTGGCCTCGCTCGTTGCGGGGCTGCTCAGAAAAGGGACGAAGACGAGAAGCGCCGACCAGCTATCTACGGAGCTAGATTTCATCGGCGGCCTGCTCGGCGCAAGCGCCACTTATGACTACACGGGCGGTTTCGCGGAGTTCGTAAAGAAAGACATCGGCAAGGGCCTGGAGCTTATGTCCGACGTGCTGCTCAACCCCACCTTCCCCGAAGACGAAGTCACCAAGCTTGTCAAACAGCGAATAGACGGAATCAAATCGGCCAAGGACCAGGCGCAGGCGGTCATAGGCACATACTTCAGCTCTTACCTTTACGGCTCGCACCCTTACGCCCGGCCCACGGGAGGCGATGAGAGGAGCCTGGCCGCCATCACGCGCGACGACGTTGTGAAGTTTTACCAGGCGCACTATACGCCTTCGAGCATGATCCTGGCTGTCGCGGGCGATTTCTCGGCTGCCGATATGGAGCGACAGCTTACAACCGTCTTCGACGGGTGGGCGGCGAAACCCGCCCCCGAAATAAAGCTCCCCGAAGTCGAAGCGTTTAAGGGCAAGAAGCTGCTTTTGATCGATAAGCCCGACTCGACCCAGACCTTCTTTAACATAGGCAATGTCGGCATCACACGCACGAACCCGGACCGCGTCTATATCGATGTGGTCAACACGCTTTTCGGAGGCCGCTTCACATCGATGCTCAACAGCGCGCTCAGAATCAACAGCGGGCTCACTTACGGCGCGCGGTCGTCGTTCGTCGAGCGAAAGGTGCGCGGGCCGTTTTTGATCTCCACCTACACTAGCAACAAGACGACCGAGCAAGCCATCGATATGGCGCTCGATATTCTCAAGCAGCTTCACGAGAAGGGGATCACGGAAGAGGACCTCAAATCGGCCAAGACCTATATCAAAGGGGTCTTCCCGACAAGCATCGAAACGAGCGATCAGCTCGCCTCGATCATCGCCCAGCTTGAGTTCTACGGGCTGGATGAAAAAGAGATAAACGGCTACTACGCCAGGATCGATTCGATGACGATGGCCGACACCCAGCGCGTAATCAAGCAGTACTTCCCGCTCGAAAACCTCGTCTTCGTCCTCATAGGCAAGTCGAGCGAGATCGAGCCGATCGCAAAGAAGTACGCGCCGAAGCTCGATACGAAGAACATAAGCCAGCCCGGCTTTTAAAGACCGGAGACGGAAAATGAGAAAGAGATCAGCCCTCCTTATAACCCTGGCGCTGCTCGTCTATGTTCCCGCGCCGCTTGCGGACGAAGGGATGTGGACGTTCGACAATCCGCCGCGCAAGC
>DASTET010000570.1:0-2005 GCA_035709445.1 Blastocatellia bacterium
GAGAGTATCGCGCCGCTTTTTTGAATGCTCTTGAATGCGTACGCTCCCTTGCACCGCTCGTGACCGATGCGCTCCTCCATCCATCGCATATCATCGCTCAGGTGAAAAGGCTGGACCTCGGCTACTACCCCTAGCTGGCCCAATCGCTTGAAATCGGCGGGCGCGATTACCTGCGCGTGCACGAGCCGAAAACGCCGGTCCCTCTTGCCGTTTCGTTTTTCCATCTCTTCGAGATAATTTAGCAGCACGTTGTTCGCCTCATCGCCAATCGCGTGGACGGTCAATTGCAATCCGGCTGCGTCGGCGTCGAGCATGTACTTGAGGAACTTGCCTTCGACCAACTCTCCTTTCTCATCGACCATCAGCGGACGCCATCGCCCTCGGTTCTGCGGCTGATTCGAATAAGGCTGAAAGAAGCGGGCTGAGCTTGTCCCCATTATTCCGTCTATGTGCCCCTTGAGCGAGCCGAGCCTTATCCATTCGTCGCCCGACCCAACCTTGATCCCTCGGTCGGCCATCTCTTTCCATCGGTCGAGGCCGGGCCGGAAATGTATTCTGACGGTAAGCTCGCCCTTCTTATAAAGCTCGCGATAGATATCGAGCTGCTCGTCATCGCTCATATCGCTCACGTTCGTCACGCCGTGCTTGCGAATCTCGGCGAGCGCATTCTTTGTCTGCTCGACCCGTCGCGCGTGCGAAAACTTGCGCGGGACTACACTTGAAAAAAGCCCCATCACGCCCCGGCCCCTCATCCGTCCTGTGAAGAGGCCGTTCTCAAAAAGCGAGTCCTTTATGAACTCCACGTCAGCGGCTTTCGGGTTGTTCGGGTCTATCCCGACTGCTTTGAGCGCGGCGGTGTTTGCCGCAAACTCGCTGTCATCGAACTTGCGGATAAACATCGGGTGGTCACGCGTGAAGGGCTCGACGAGCCTCATGTCGGGATTGAATGCGGCTCGTTGCGCGCCGCCCGCGCTCCCCACCGACCACTGATCGTATGCGCCCCAGTAACCGCCTAGAATCCATTCACCCTTCGGGAGCCGGGAGACTACCTCCTTAACTCGACGGACGAACTCTTCCCGAGTCGATGTGGCCATGATGTTGAATTCGAGAAACTGCGCGGCAGACGCAAAGTGAACGTGGTTATCGTTGAAGCCAGGGACTACCATTCGCCCCTGCAAGTCTATGAGGCGGGACTCCGGCCCGCCGAGCTTCAATAAGTCCCGGCTCAATCCCACTGCAACGATCTTCCCGTCCTTTATCGCCACGGCTTCGGCTGTTGAGTTCTTGCTATCGACGGTCCAGACGAACCCGTTATGGAGTATAAGGTCCGCCGGTCGATTCTGTGGTTGACCTGTGATGACTGAAGGAAGCAGAAGCAATATAAGAAGCGCGATTATTCTCATCCTGGCTCACCTCCGCGAGTGATTTATCACGCTTTTCCACTCAATGCAACCGGCGGCAATTCCCGGTTTGGTGGCGGTCAAACAAGCAGGGGCAGGCTCATCCTCCCCCTTGGGCTGATTCACTTCTCGGATTTGAAATGCAGAGGATTATCTTTTTTCCTCTGCGCCTTCTGAGGTGATTACAGCATCAAACAGCACGCCCCCTGCTCGATCGAGCGAACAGGCGGTGCAGGAGCGCGTAAGTCAGACCGACAAAGGTGGCCAGCCAGGCGGCCAGCGCCAGGTATATGAAATATCGTGGGACCGCATACAAGAAGGGCAGATCCAGGGCCTCGGCCATCCTGAGTGTACAGGCGGTGTACATGCCGAGCGGAAAGACCGCGCCCCAGTAAAGGGGGTCATACCTCAGGGGAAATCTTTTATAGACGTATCTCCACAGGCCCAGGACGACGAGCATGGGAATCCACCACGTCCCCGTCGCCCAGTAAAAAATGGTGAATCCTTTCAGAAACGGCAGCAGCGAGATGAGGAAAGGGGCATCGTGCGCGTTGATTATCAGTAGAGAACCGGCCAGCGTGGAGATAGCCATCGCTCCCATATTG
>DASTET010000571.1:0-2946 GCA_035709445.1 Blastocatellia bacterium
GAGTATGGCCGCGCCCGCCCTTGCAGACATCGGTTTCAGCTCGATAGGCGACCGAAGCTCATCTGCAAGAGAGACCTCGCTCCGGCGAATAAACGGCCCCTTTTGATAAAAAGTACGTTTGACTTTTCGCTTGTTCAGCGACCGCGAGGCCGCAAGCTCGCCGAGCTCCCACCTCACGGGCAGCTCAAGCAGGTCGTAAAGCTCGGCCCTCTCTCTTTCAGAGAGGCCCATCCGCTCGAATCCATCGATGATACGCCCCAGGTCCCGCCGTCTGCGTCCCCGCCCTGCATCCAGCCATTCGAGATATGGGATATTCGCTTCGACGAGAGTGTCTTCGTACATGAGGGGGATGATCCGTGGCAGCGCGTTTGCCAGCCGCTCTCTTTTTTCATAACGGTCCCAATCGACATCCACGCTCGACGGGTAGCGGTCTCTGAGCCACCGGGCGATGCGAAAACTGAAGGTGCCCCGTATAACTGTCCCGGCGATCCCCGATGATTCGATGTAGTCGAAAGGCGTAAGGTCCAGGCCCGCCGCATCGAGCGACTCGACCCGCGCGGCGAAGGTCTCTAGCAACTGGTCTGCCTGGCGCAAGACCCTGGCCGTTTGCGGATGGGCGCGCACGAAAAGCAGGGCTTCGTGAAATCGTATGAGCGACTCTGCGTCTTTGAACCGGCGGCGACCTAGCTGCACGAGCAGCTTGAAGGTCCGCTCGCCTTGATCGAAGTGACGCTTCGATTCTTCGAGTTGAGAAAGAAGCCGGTCGAGTGAGTCAGCGGCCATAGGCGTTTCAAAGCAGGTAGCGGCGGCGCACCATTTCCAGCGCAGCCGTCGAAGCGCGCCACCGGATCAGATGGCGGTCGCCCGGCAGAATGAGCCGCCGGTTTGATGTCATCACATCATCGGCAAGCCCTATATAAACAGTCCCGACGGGAACGGCCGTCGTGCCTCCGCCCGGACCGGCAACCCCTGTCACGCTCAAGCCTATCGTAGCGCCGGTTCGCTCTTTTATGCCGCGCGCCATGGCTTCGGCGACCTCGCCGCTCACGGGGCCGTGAAGCTCTATCAGATCAGCCGGCACTCCGAGCAGCGCGGTCTTCACCCGATTGGTGTAGCTTACGATGCTGCCGAAAAAGTAATCGCTCGATCCGGGCACCTGGGTTATCCTCTCGGCCACGAGCCCGCCCGTGCAGCTTTCGGCAGTCGCTATCGTGTATCTCTTGAGCCGCAGCCGGTCGCCTATCACCTGTTCGAGCGTCTCGCCCCGGGTCGAGTAGAGATTGTCTCCTATCTTCTCTTCAAGCTTATCGACAAGCTCCTCGACAAGCTCTTCCGCGCGGATGGTGCTTTCTGCCGTGGCGGTCAGGTGCAGCTCTATCTCGGAATCGGTGAATAGAATGGTAGTCGAGGGGTTGGTGTACTGGGTATAGATCGGCGCGATCTGATCGTCGAGCTGCGACTCTCCCATGCCGGTCACCTTCAGCAGCCGTTTGGCTATGCGGATGCCGCGCGACATCTTTTCAAGGTCGGGCATGACATAATCGTCAAACATCGGCTTATTCTCGCGCGGCGGGCCGGGAAGCAGCGCGATAAGCTTTCCGTCCTGCTCCATCTTGATGCCGGGCGCGGTCCCGTTCGGGTTCGGAAGCACGGTCGCCCCCCGCGGGACGAGCGCCTGCCGCTCATTATTTGGCGTCATCTTGTAGCCGCGACCGGTCATCCGCCTCCTTATACCTTCGAGGACTTCATAGTCGAGCGTGAGCTGGCGTCCGGTCACGCGCGAAAATACTTTGCGTGTGACGTCATCTTCGGTAGGGCCAAGCCCGCCGGTCGATATGATAACGTCCGAACGCTTGAGCCCATCTCGAATGGCCTCTTCAAGCAGCGGCTCATCATCCCCGACAATGGTCTTGATCTGCACGCTTATCCCTACCGAATTCAACCGCTCGGTGAGCCACAACGAATTCGTGTCGGTCCTGTAAGGCGTAAGCAATTCCGAACCTATAGCTATTATTTCCGCTTTAAGCATAATTCCCTTTAGAGCCAGCGCGCGCCGTCAGGTTTATACAGCTCGTGCCTTTTTATATACTGTTCGACTTCTGCCGGAACAAGCCCTGTCACTGAAAGCCCCTGGCGCAAACGGCTGCGGACTTCCGTTGCCGACCGCTCGGCCATCTCGGCAGGCAGATCGAGGAAATGCACGCGATCCTTTATCGATAACGGCTCGCCTTCGATCAATTCACGCAGGTGGTCGCAGCCCGCGCCTGCGCGACCCGCGACTATGAAATGGCTCTCTGAAAAGAGGCGTTCGAGCGCATGTCTGCGGTCGCTGAACTTTCGATGATACTTCGAAGTATATCGGTCTTCGGGGTCGAGCACTCGCTCGAAAGTATCGAACCCGACGATGAAATAAAAGACATTATTCTCTCCATAGGCCGCTTCGAGAGCTTCGAGCATGTCGGAAAAGTAGGCGTGCGATGAAAGCCCGACCGATATGCGGTCATCATCTGCAAAAGCTGAGACGAGCATTCCGAGCCTGTCTTCGAGAGAGCAGTCGTAATCACTCTTATCGGCATTCGCCTTGCCGGCCAGGGCAAGCGTTTCGTCGAGCGAGAAGTCGCGCGCGGACTTCCTGATCAGCTCAACGTGAGCGACTGTTACGGGATTGAACGAAGAGGGGAATATGCCCAGACGCGGCCCGCTCTGTTTTGCTCGCTTGATGAACTCGATTTCCGGAACACCGCTCGCGCCCACCCGATCGATAATGCGTTGGAGCCGGGCCTGTTCCATAGCCAAGTCGGGCGTCAATCTCACGCGCCGATTATAGCACAGGGATCAGGGGTCAGGGGTCGGGGGCAGGGCTTTAATGTCATTTGCTTGCTGAATGCTGAACTCTAGTCACCGACACCGTGATAATCAAGCACCGAACCCTGCCCCCCGACCCCT
>DASTET010000572.1:0-11822 GCA_035709445.1 Blastocatellia bacterium
CCCGCGCCTGTTCCGGCGACATGTAGCGTATGGTCCCCATTATCATTCCGGGGTCCGTATCGAAGGTGGATATGCTTTTCGCATCCGCCTTGCTGTTGAGCGAATGCTGTTCGGTGAGCTTGGCAAGACCGAAGTCCAGCACTTTGATATAGCCGTCCGGGCGCAGCATTATATTTTCCGGTTTGATATCTCTGTGGACTATACCTGCGAGGTGCGCGGCTTCGAGCGCGCCGGCGAGCTGAATCGTAATATCGAGCGACTCGTCCAAAGTCAGCCTCCGGCGAGCCATCACCTGGCGCAAGGTCTCGCCTTCGACGAATTCCGTTACGATAAAGTGCGAATCGCCTTCGGAGATGATCTCGTAGGCTACGATGATATTCGGATGATTGAGCGCAGAGATGGCGCGCGCCTCTTTAAGAAAGCGGCGGACCCGCTGTTTATCTGTTGTGAGGTTGGAGGGGAGCAGCTTGATTGCGGCCTTGCGCCCAAGCTTTATATCTCTAGCGGCATAGACCTCTCCCATGCCGCCCTTGCCTATCAGCTCCAGCACTTCATAATGGCCGATGATCTGTCCGAACAGGAGCTTGGGCTTGCTGCTCGCCATTATTTTGGCGGTGGCCTGAAGCGCGGGGGTCTCAATAAAGTCGCTGGCTTTGTCGTCGGCGGCCAGCAGTGATTCTATTTCGAGCCTGAGAGAGTCGTCCCCGGCGCAGCGGTCCAGCAAAAAAGCGGGGCGCTCGTCGGGGCGCAGCTCTACCGCGGCCTGAAAGATATCATTGATCTGCTGCCATCGTTCAATGTTCATCGAGCTTCAACCATTAAGCTGGCGGTAAATCCAGGCTTTAGCCAATCTCCATTCGCGCTGCACGGTAGGACTCGATATGCCGAGCACTTCGGCCGTCTCGTCCAGGCTCAGCCCTCCGAAGAACCGCAGCTCTACGATCTGGCCTTTTCGCTGATCGATGGCGGCGAGGCTTTTCAGCGCATCGTCGAGCTCGACCATCTGGTCGGCCTGCTCCTCGTCAATAGTGGCGGTCTCATCAAGAGAGACTGTCCGCGCTCCGCCCCCGCGCTTTTGACGCTGGCGGCCTCTCGCATGATCTATAAGTATATGGCGCATGGCTTTGGCGGCCACGGCAAAAAAGTGCGCCCGGTCCTTCCAGCGAACGTTCTTTATGTCTATGAGCCTGAGAAACGCTTCGTTTACCAGGGCCGTCGCCTGAAGCGTGTGCCCTGATTGCTGGTGCTGCATATAGTAGCTCGCCAGCCTTCGGAGTTCGTCATAAACCAGAGGCGCCAGCCTGTCAAGCGCCTCCTTGCTCCCATTGCTCCACTCCACCAATAAATCGGTCACTTCATTATTTGCAGAGTTCATTGTTTACCCCAGCCAGCAAGCAGACAGGTTTGGATTCGGCGGGCTGAATTATAGCATTTAAATGGGTTAATGCAATTTAACCGGTCGCCCGAAAAAATTATCCGGATCGTGATGGGATTTTTGGGCGAATGTCGTTATCTAAGATGGAGCAAACACCGCAAACAGGCGAAGCTTCCGGCAAGGCTCCGGCTTTGAAGCGGTATGCCTGGCCAACCCATAAGCCCTTCGCCGGATCGAGCTTTGCACCACACGTAACATTTTCCGGTCTATCGTCATAAAGAATTGAGTGGCCGGGCATAGAGACACTTGAAGGCTAAGGTCCTGGTCTTAATCTATGGAACTGAGATCGCACAGAGTAAACTCTTCGGCGCTTATCCAGGGCTGCGCTAGACGCCCGGCAGTTGAGACCGACTGGGCAGAATTCGTCCGGCTTTATCATCCCACGATTTTGGGGTCCGTATCTTTCGTTTTGCGAACCAGGTGCGAGCGCCAGGAAGCCGCCGACGAGATGAGAAACGACCTCGTGCAGGCTGTCTATCGCAAGCTGATAGAGCAGCGCAGCCAGGTGCTGATGCGGATAGCGGGCAAAACCACCGAGTCGGTGCAGAAGTACCTGGCGATGATCTCTATCAACGTGGTCCGCAATTATCTGGCAAACGCTGAGATATTGAAGCCGCGAGAGATGCCGCCAACACGGTTTGAATCCGCCGCAGAGAAAGCCTAACCGACCTGAGACATTCTCTGCGGTGGATTCATGGTTAAAGCCGCGCGCCCGGTGTAGCGACAGCTTCCGCGACCGCCCCTGCGCCTCCTCCTCCCAGCTTCATAACTGAATTCGACATACACGCTTATGCAATGTCGTTTTTGAGTGATAAGCTAAACCGGTAACAATATACGTTCAATAGGAGGGCAGGATGAAACGCAAAGCTTCGGCAATCTGGCAAGGCGGCCTGAAAGACGGCAAGGGAACAATCTCCACCGATAGCGGGGTCTTATCCGATACGCAGTACTCATTCAGCACTCGCTTCGAGAACGGCATCGGCACAAACCCTGAAGAGTTGATAGGCGCGGCGCACGCCGGATGTTTTTCTATGGCTCTTTCGGGGCAGCTCGGCAACGCCGGTCTGGTTGCGGAAAGGATCAGCACTACGGCGACAGTCACGATGGATAAAACAGAGGCAGGTTTTACCGTGACGGAAGTACACCTGGAAGTGAGGGCGAAGGTGCCCGGGGCGAGCCAGGATGCGTTTGAGACGGCGGCAAAGAATGCGAAGGAAGGCTGTCCGATCTCGCGACTGTTGAATGCAAAGATCAGCCTGAATGCGACCCTGGAATCATAGCAGAGAGCGAAATCACACGACCGGGATCAACATGGTCCTGCGCCGGGGCGCGCGGCGGGCTTTTTATGCCAGGCGCTGAGATACCCGGCTTCGGGCTCGATAGTGAGCTGCAGCCCATCTCGACCATTGCCGTCCATCGCGGTAACCCAATCCGTGTTATCTTGAGCGTGGCGCTTATTCACTCCTACCGGAGGAAAAGCTGGCTCTGCTCCGGTCAGTTGCAAGCGCCTGTCTGATTGCCCCTGTCAGCTTGTGCAGTTCTTCGGGCTTGTGCAGCGCGTCGACGGCACCTGCCATGACGGCCGCCGCCAGGTATGTTTTGTCATAAGCTGACATCGCTATGATCGCGATCCGGTCATAGTTGGAAACCCTTCTTAATTGATGGATGAACTCCAGCCCGGTTATGTCCGGTATCATCAAGTCCGTCACTATCACATCGGCATTATTGGCTGTGAGGTAATCGAGGGCCAATGAGCAATCCTCTAAAGTGACGACTTTAAACCCATCTGCCTCGAGTTGCAGGCGTACCAGCTCAAGAATGTCGCGATTATCATCTATTACTAAAACGGTAGGCTCGGACATAGACAGCAGCCTCCTCGGACCAATAGTAGATCAAATCGCGTGCCAGCTATTGGCCTGTAAGATGAACGTACCGCGCAACTGGCAGCGGATATAAATGAGCGCAGATGCAAGCGAGTGTAAAGGCCAGATGTGAAGCAGTGTTAGGAGCGTGGCATTCGATTTGCCGCTTAGCTTGCGCATAAGAAATGCGAAGGCGGATGCGTAGGGCAATCAAGTAGTTAGGACTTCCGCCCGCGAGGAGGTATGTATCATCGCAAGACAGTGGTATGTAAAAACATCCATGTCTCTCTGGCCCGGGATTATAAAGATCCGGGTGGCGAAGGTGCTCGCTCTACTCGCCTGGCGCGAATTGTCGAGGATCGGTATAGATGAGCCTGTCAGGAGAGACTGATATGGAACAGAAAGAAGGCAGCTCCGGAGAGGTCACATTCGACGACCTGCAAGCAAGAGACGAGGTCTTGATTCAGACTAAGAATAACCAATATCGGTTTGTTATTATTGATCCTGCCGAGAAACGCGGATTGCTTTCGGGCGGGTCTTTGAGGAATCGACAACGTGAGGCTATCCTGGTCGGGACGCTGGCCGAAAACACCAGGAGCTTTGCAATAGAGAGTCCCGTTATAAGAGCGGGCGAAAGAGTGCTCTTCTGCCTTATTGATGGTAACGAAGCAGAGAACTTCTTTACGACCGGGATTCAACGCCTTGCCCATTTAAGAGAAAGCAACGGGCGACACGTCGCGGCAGCCTCCGGTCGCGGGCGTCAGGGCTAGGCTGAAGATCAGACAGAAGCCGCAAAGCTCAAAAGGAATTATCATGGATAGTTACCTGAAAGTTCGGACAGGACGATCCGGATAATGACGCCCGATTGCTTCATAGCAGACTGACAGAGATTAGGAGCGGCCACGGTGAGCCGTTCCCGTCGAGAGTCAAACATATTGTTCGGCTGATAGGTGACCGGATAGAGAGCATATGCCCACCTACTTGCCCGGCTACCGACCGCAGAATATACCTTCGCCCGATATAGTACTGGTTCCCATACTGATCCTGCTTGTCAATCTCCTTATCGAAAGGCGCTGGTGATTGCCGAAGCAGCTATACGGGCGGCGCAGGGCCGAAGACGGCAGGCCGCCCTCTCAGTATTCGAGGGCCGCGCCCGACCACAAAAAACAACCCGGCAGTAATATGACCGAATGTTCAGCAACTTTATCCTTTCGGCATTCGAAATTGAATGCCGATTCGAGGTGAAGGATAAGTTGAGATGGAAGGATTTCTACGGGTTGCTCTCATCGTTGTCGGATTGGCTTTTAACAACGGTGAGCAGCTCAGGCGAAGAGAGCAGCTCTCCTCGCAACCTGCCGCTCGTCTCGTCCTTATAAATACCCGAAATTACAGAAATATAAGGAGATTAGTAAGATGAGAATGGAGACGAACGTAAAAGCCGGGAGACTAGCTCTTAACCACAGCCAGACGGTCCGAAGCCCCAAGGTGAAGAGCGGCGTCAAGGCCGGTACGGTTGCAATAAACCACAACCAGACCATCACTCGCGGTCTGCGCGTCAAGACAAACGTGAAGGCAGGCAGTTTGAACTTCACCAAAATTTGTTTCTGAATTCCAATTCGAGGTAAAGGAGATCAGTGAGATGAGAATTAAGACAAACGTAAAAGCTGGTGGCATTTCTATGCAGCACAACCAGACGATCCGAAGCGTAAAGGTCAAGAGCGGCGTCAAGGCTGGAAAGCTTGCAGCGAACCACAGCCAGACCGTCACCCGCGGCCTGCGCGTCAAGACAAACGTCAAGGCCGGTTTCCACTTCGTACAGAGAATAAATAAGTCCAGTAACTAACGATCAGATGACGACTCTCAGAGTTGCATCTCTCAACCGGGCGGGCAGCGCAATTGGATTGATTGCGTTGCCTGCTCGTCTATCGCAAATCATAGGCGCTCTGCTTCACACCCATGATTTGGAGGAATGAAATGAAAGCTGCACAAACGAAACTCGCAACGCACACCGGCCCGGGCGACCACGACGCGATGATAGAGGAAGCCTGCCGACTGCACGACGAGGCAGTTGCCGAATGCGATGCTGGCCATCGCTATAAAGGCGAAAAACTGTTTCGTCGCGCTCTCGCCTTGTTTGAGCAGACCGAAGGCGCAGATCACCCCGATGTAGCAGTCGTGCTCGGCAATCTCGGCGCGGTCTATGAACGTCACTGCGATTACGCGCATGCTCAAGAGTGCTTCGAGCGGGCCGCTCGCATTGTCGAAGAGATCGCGGACGATTGCGATGAAGACCTGGCCGAGCTGCGATTGCAGACGTTGAGCAATCTTGGCCGGATTCTACGGACGCAGGGCCGTTACGCAGAAGCCAAGCCGTGCGTCCGCCGCGCGCTCGAATTCGCCGAACAGCGGTTTGGCCCGGAGAGTCTGCCCGTGGCGTGGGCGCTAAACGACCTGGGGATGCTGGGCAAATTCGCGGGCTGGTTCGATCAATCCGAAGCCTGCTACCTGCGCGCGCTGGCGATTCTGGAAAAACACTTCGGGCCTGACTCGGCTCAATCGGCGTCGCTCTATCACAACCTCGGCGGGCTGGAGCATGCTCGCGGGCGTTACGAGGAAGGCGAGCCCTATGCGCGCAAATCTGTCGAGCTGCGTGAGCGAGCAGGCGGGCCGGATCACACAGACGTGGCCGCAGACCTTGCGGCGCTTGCGGCGCTGCTCGACGGACAGGGCAAGCTCGATGAGGCGGAGCGGCTTTACCTGCGCGCGTTGGAAATCTTCAGCCAGGCCTACGGCGAAGAGCATTACGAGATCGCGGTCAATCTCAACAACCTCGCCGCGGTTTACGCTGCGCGCGGGCTTTTCATTCAGGCCGAAGAGACATACCTCCGCGCGCTTGTTCTAAAAGGGAAACTTTTCGGCGGCGATAATGTTGACGTAGCGCTGACGGTTAACAATCTCGGCGTGCTCCACAAAGACAGGGGAGACTACGAAAAGGCGGCAGAGCTTTTTCGCCGTGCGCTCGCCGTATTTGAAGCCGAACTGGCAGAGGATCATCCCCACACAATCATCTGCCGCGATAATTACAAAGATGCGATGAGCTATGTGGGTGGTAGCGATTCCAATAACGAGATGCTGATTCACGGGGTGAATTGAAATGCCGTCTCCATTTTCACGGACAATCCGCTCGCTCTCGGCTGAAAGGTTCCGGCTCTCATCTGCGAGTCTGCTTGCCGGGGCCGTGATCCTGGCCGGGTGGCTGGTATGGGCTTTGACCTCGCGCGTGACGCTTTACGAAGCGACGGCCACGGCGAGGCTCGAAGTCGATAGCGCCACGCGCCCCATCGAAGCCGGCGTCTCCGGGCGCGTCGTCAGGAGCCACATCACGCTTGGCCGCGAAGTTCAATCGGGCGAGGCGCTCGTCGAGCTTGATGCAGACGCGGAACGTTTGCAACTCGCTGAAGAAGAATCGCGCGTGACGGCGCTCGCCGCGCAGCTCGCGGCCTTGCGCAGCCAGATGAGCGCCGAGCGGCAGGCGCGGATTGAAACGCAGCAAAGCGCGCCCGCCGCACTCGACGAAGCGCGAGCCAGATACGACGAAGCACTGGCCACAGCCCGCGCAGCCGAAGAGGAAGCGAACCGCCTCACGGCTCTCTACCGCGAGGGGTTGATTGCCGAGATCGATATGATTCGCGCTCGCGCCGAAGCTGATAAACGCCAGGCGGCTGCCCGGTCGCTGCAATCGGCCATCAATCGACAGGAGAAAGACCTGCGAGCGGCAGACAGCGCAAGGCAGGCCGCGCTTGAAAACCTCAACCGCGAAGCGGCGGCGCTCGCGGGCGAGATCAAGACCCGCGCGACAATCATCGAACGGCTCAAACATGAAATCCAGCGGCGCATCATCCGCGCCCCATCAGCAGGCCGTCTCGGCGAGACTGCCAGCCTGCAAACGGGTCAGTTCGTGCGAGCGGGCGATAAGCTCGGCGCAATCGTCCCTGACGGCACGCTTCGCGCCGTCGCCGAGTTTTCACCGGCTGGCGCGATTGGAAGAATTCAACCGGGTCAGCGCGCGCGCCTGCGCCTCGACGGATTCACCTGGACTGAATACGGCCAGCTCGATGCCACCGTAAGTCGAGTGGCGAGCGAGCCGCGCGAAGGAGTAGTGCGCGTGGAATTGATCGTTCATCCCGAATCCGCGCCGCTCATACCACTGCAACACGGCTTGCCCGGACAGGTCGAGATCGCCGTCGAGCGCGCTTCGCCCGCAGAGCTCGCGCTGCGCGCGGCGGGCAGGATGCTGATGAGGTGATATGTCTGTCAGCCTTTCCCATCGTCGTTTTCTCGCTCCCGAAGTCGTGCAGACTTCGGCTATGGATTGCGGCCCCGCCTCGCTCAAATGTCTGCTCGAAGGTTTCGGCGTTCGGGTAAGCTACGGGCGATTGCGCGAAGCGTGTCAAACCGATGTCGACGGCACTTCGATTGACACTATCGAAGAGGTTGCAGCGCAGCTCGGGCTCGACGCCGAGCAGACCATGATTGCTGTCGATCACCTGCTCGCATCTGAAGCCTATGCCCTGCCCGCCATCGTCGTCGTTCGCCTTGCCAACGGCAATACACATTTCAGCGTTGTCTGGCGACGGCACGGCTCGTTCGTTCAGATAATGGACCCGGCGACGGGCCGTCGATGGCTCTCCTGTGAAGCGTTATTGAAGGAACTCTATATTCACACTGCGACGATCCCCGTCGCCGACTGGCGCGCATGGGTAGAAGGCGATTCGTTTCAGGGCGCGCTAAGGCGACGCTTGAGAGAGCTCGGTCTGTCGAAGAGCGCGATCACGCGTTTGATCGAGCTAGCTCTTGCCGACCCGGGATGGCGCGCGATGGCCGCGCTCGATGCAGCTACGCGGATGACGGCTGAGATAGTGGGCGCGGGCGGATTGGCAAAGGGGCGGCAGGCTCAAAGTGTGCTCGAAGCATTCATCGAACGCGCAGGCAAAGACGCGGCCACGGATACGCAAACCATTCCGGAGAATTACTGGATGGTTCGTCCTGCCCCGTTAACCGAAGAAGGCGAAGAGCAGATCAGAATGCGCGGCGCAGTGCTGGTATCAGCACGAGGCCGCCACAAAGCTGAAGAAGGGGAAGCTACAGAGCAGGCTTCGTCCAGGAGGCTCTCGCCCGAACTCGCCGCTGCGCTCGCAGAGAAGACAGAGCGACCGGGGCGCGAACTGCTGCGACTCCTGAAACAGGATGGTTGGCTGACTCCGCTGGTATTGCTCTGCGCTCTGGCTCTGGCCGCCGGGGGCGTGATGATCGAAGCGCTGCTCTTTCAGGGATTGTTCGACCTCAGCCGCAAGCTTGCCCCAACCGAGCAGCGTATCGGAGCGATGGCGGCGCTCGTCGTCTTCAGCCTGGCACTGCTTCTGCTCGAATGGCCCGTGACTTCGAGCGTGACGCGCGTCGGGCGACGACTGGAAACCAGGCTGCGCGTCGCCTTTCTCGAAAAGATTCCACGCCTCGCGGATCGTTATTTTCAGAGTCGTCTGATCTCAGATATGGCCGACCGCGCGCACAGCGCGCAGCAGTTGCGCGCGCTGCCCGTGCTTGGCAGCAGGTTTCTGCGCTGCTGCTTCGAGATGGCGCTGACGACCGCGGGTTTGATCTGGCTCGACCCGCGCCGCACGTGGGTCGTTGTAATCGTCGCGGCGATTACGTTGACGTTGCCGATACTGATGCAATCGAGTCTGACCGAGCGCGATTTGCGGATTCGCAATCACAACGGCGCGCTCAGCCGGTTTTATCTCGACGCGATGCTCGGGCTCGTCCCGATTCGAGCGCACGGGGCCGAACGCGCGGTCCTGCGTGAGCATGAAGGACTGCTCATCGAATGGATGCGGGCAAGCTTCGGCTACTGGCGCGCAGTCGTTTCGGTCGAAGCCGTGCAATCGATTGCCGGATTTGCGCTCGCCGCGTGGCTCTTATTCGATCACCTCTCGCATGCGGGGGCTTCAGGCGCTGCGTTACTGATGGTCTACTGGGCTTTGAATCTGCCCCTGCTCGGGCAGGAAATCGCCCTGCTCGCCCGGCAGTATCCAGAGGTGCGAAACGTCACACTTCGATTGCTCGAACCGCTCGGCGCGCCCGAAGAAGATGCGGCCTGCGAGCTCGACACCCCTCTTTCGGAGCAGGGGACGCGCGCCGCGGGCGTTTCGCTCGCGCTGGAAAAAGTGAGCGTGCGCGCGGCTGGCCATTCGATCCTCGACGACATCGATCTGCGAATACAGGCCGGGAGCCACGTTGCGATAGTGGGGCCGTCGGGCGCGGGCAAGTCGTCGCTGGTCGGGTTGCTGCTCGGCTGGCACCGCGCAGCCGAAGGGCGCGTGCTGGTTGACGGGCGGGAGCTGACTGCCGGGCGTCTCGCGCGGTTGCGGGATGAAACCGCGTGGGTCGATCCGTCGGTTCAACTGTGGAATTGCTCGTTAATCGACAACCTGCGTTATGGCAACGCTCCAAGCGGCGCGCTCGAAATAAGCCCTGTCATCGAAGCCGCTGATTTGCGTCGCGTGCTGGAGAGCTTACCGGACGGTTTGCAAACGATGCTGGGCGAAAGCGGCGGCCTGGTATCGGGCGGGGAAGGGCAGCGCGTGCGGTTCGGGCGAGCCTTGCTCGATGCGAACGCTCGATTGGTGATTCTCGACGAGCCATTTCGAGGACTCGATCGTGAAAAGCGTCGCGTGTTGCTCTCGCGTGCGCGTGACTTCTGGCGCGATGCCACGTTGCTGTGCATCACTCACGACATCGGCGAGACGCTTGAATTCGAGCGCGTGCTGGTCCTGGACAATGGCCGCATCGTCGAGGACGCGCCCGCATCGGAGCTGGCCGCGCAGCCCGATTCGCTCTATCGCGCGATGCTCGATGCAGAAGAGGAAGTGCGCGCCGGGATGTGGTCGAGCAGCGAGTGGCGGCGGTTTGTGATCGACGGCGGAAGATTGATCGAGAGACAGGGCGATGAGATGACGCCGAGCCGGGCGAGCGAGCTCAGAAGAGTTGGGTGAGGCGATGAGATGGCGGTTATGGACATAAACAGATTCTGCTGGCCGATGTCGCAGCTGGGCGAAGCGATGCGCGCGACGGGGTTCGCGCGCGGACTGGCTGCGCGCGAAGGCGAAATGCCCTGTCTGCCCGCTGCGATCCTGTCTGCGAATACAAAAGATGAGCGCAACCGGCTCTTGAACGAATGGATTGAAGCAGCGGCGGACTATATGGGCTTCGAGGCCGAAGCCGTCGAAGCGCCTTACTGCGAGATCGAATCGCTGGTGCGCGGGGCCGGGCCTGTTCTGCTGCGATTGCCGGGACAGAGAGTGCTGGCTGTACTCGGATGCCGTGGCCGTCACGTTTCGATTCTTGCGCCTGACGGGAGATTGCATCGCGTCAGAGTCGAAACGATTTCAGCCGAGTTGCGCCGTCCTCACGAAGAGCCTCTGGCCGGAGGCATCGCTCAGTTGCTCAAAGAGGCCGGAGTGATCGAGTCGCGGCAAAAGAAAGCTCAAGCGGAAATCTTGAGTCGGCAACTCGGTTCCAGGATCATCAGCGGCGGATGGATTTTGCGACTCTCTTCGGGCGCGAGTTTCTGGAAGCAGCTTTGTGAAGCGGGTTTGTTGCGCGAGCTGATAGCGACGATCGTGCTGCACGTAGCGGACTACGCGGCTCTACTCTTAGCGTGGTGGGTGCTGGGACGAGGCGCGTTAAACGGGCAGATGGATAAGGGCTGGCTGGCAGCCTGGGTGCTTTTGCTGCTGACGACTGCGCTGCTGCACCTGTTTGCGGTGCGCGCACAGGGCAGATTTACAGTCGGCGCGGGCGCGTTGCTCAAGAGGAGACTGCTTCACGGCACGCTGCGGTTGAAAACGGAAGAGATTCGCAATCAGGGCATAGGCCACTGGCTCGGGCGAGTTATCGAATCGAGCGCGATTGAATCGCTCGCGCTCAACGGCGGCTTTCAGGCGCTCGTGGCCATAATCGAGCTTGCGCTGGCAATGTGGGTGCTGGGCGCAGGATCAGCGGGGTCTCAGCTTGTATTTCTTCTGGCAGGTTACGTCGGGCTTACGCTGGTTGTCGGCTGGCATTACTATCGCCGTCGATTTGAATGGACCGAGATGCGAATGGCGATGGCAAGCGATCTGGTCGAGAGAATGGTCGGCCATCGCACGCGGCTGGCGCAGGAGTCCTCCGAATACCGGCACGATGTCGAAGATCAGGTAATCGAACGATACCTTGCGCGCTCGCTCAAGCTGGACCGTGCCTACCTCTGGCAATCGCTCCTGCCGCGCGGCTGGCTCGCGCTCGGTTTATGCGGCCTGGCCGTGAGCTTTGTGGCAGGAAGCCTTACGTCAGCGGCAACGGCGGTAGCGATTGGCGGTCTCATATTGGGCTTTCGCGGATTGCAGCACCTTGTTGCGAGCCTGTCGTCGCTATTAGGCGCATCGATTGCGTGGAGCGAGATCGCAGATGTATTCAAAGCCGCCGCT
>DASTET010000573.1:0-5489 GCA_035709445.1 Blastocatellia bacterium
TGCGCATTGAAGGACTCGGGGAGGCTCTCATCGATCAATTGATAACTCCGAGGGTTGAGAAAGACGAAGCGGGCTTCCCCCTGGTCCGCGACTTTGCCGACCTCTATCACCTCCGCGAGCATCGAGAGGAATTGATCGAGCTCGAACGAATGGGTGAAAAGTCTGTCGATAATCTCCTCCGCCAGATCGATGAGAGCCGCGAGAATGAGCTTCACCGTCTCATCTACGGTCTCGGCATCCGCCACGTCGGCGAGAGGACTGCGCGAGTGCTCGCGGGGGCCTTCGATTCGATAGACGCGCTGATGGAGGCATCCGAGCAAAGGCTCGCTTCGATATTCGAGATCGGCCCGGTCGTAGCCGCTTCGATAGCCGAGTGGTTTCGCGAGCCTAAGAACCGCGAGATGATCGAACGGCTCAAACAGGCCGGTGTGAACACAAGTCGCAAGGCGGGTGCGAGACGCTCGCAGTCGGCAGTGCGAACGCTCGAAGGAAAGCAGTTTGTCCTCACGGGGAAGCTGACTAGATTTACCCGCGACGAGGCCAGAGATTTTATCGAGCAGCACGGCGGGCGGGTGACGGGATCGGTTACAAAGAAGACCGATTATGTAGTTGTAGGCGAGGACCCCGGTTCAAAGCTCGACCGAGCCCGCGAGTTCGGCATCACGGTAATTGATGAAGAGGGGCTGATCGATATGTTAGGCTCGCAGGCTTGAGCGATGAGGCCCGCGAGCTAAACTTGCAACCAGAAACATGCGCGGGCGGGACCACGATAAAAGATGGAAGAGTCGTATGAGGTAGAGCTTGTCGAAGTGAGCAGAAGTTTCGGCGAAGTAGCGGCGGTCGACTCTGTGTCGCTCGGCATTCGCAGCGGAGAATTCCTGACATTGCTCGGCCCGTCAGGTTGCGGCAAGACGACCCTGCTCAGGTTGATTGCCGGTTTCGAGAGGACCGACCGTGGCCGGGTGCTGCTGGGCGGAGAGGACGTTTCCGAGCTTCCCCCGTACCGCCGCGATGTCACGACCGTATTTCAACAGTATGCGCTCTTTCCTCATCTGAATGTGTTCGATAACGTCGCCTTCGGGCTCGAGCGAAGGCGCGTGCCTCGCTCAAAGATAAAAGAGCATGTAAGTAACGCGCTAGAGCTGGTTCGTATGAACGGGCTCGAACAACGTCGCCCGGCAGAGCTATCAGGCGGGCAGCAACAGAGAGTCGCGCTCGCGCGGGCGCTCGTCCTGGCGCCGCGAGTGCTCCTGCTCGATGAGCCGCTGGCCGCGCTCGACCTGAAGCTCAGAAAACAGATGCAGCTTGAGTTGAAGGCGATTCAGCGGCGGCTCGGCATAAGCTTCGTTTTTGTGACCCATGACCAGGAAGAGGCTCTCACGATGAGCGATCGCGTCGCGGTGATGAACGCAGGCAAAATAGAGCAGTCCGGAAGCGCAGAGGAGATCTATGAGCGGCCCCGGACCGAGTTCGTTGCAAGCTTCATAGGGATATCGAACATTATCGAGGGAACTATCATCGCCACGGACGATCAGGTATCGGTCGTCGGTCTTCAGCACACAGAGGTCAGGGTCCGAGCGACCAATAAAAAAATAGGCGAGCGCGTGCGAATAATGATCAGGCCCGAAAAGATAAAGCTCTCTTCAAACGGCGCGGACGGGGCCATAAGCGGCAGGATTGAGCAAGGCGTCTACCTGGGCGAGAGCACGCAATGGAGAGTCAGGCTCGACGGCGGGCAGGAGATAACGGTTATGGAGCAGAACCGAGAGCCTTCGCTCGCTATCAGCAGCCGCATCGGGCAGACAGTCTCGATAAGCTGGGAGACTTCTAGCGCAGTCGTGCTGCAAGCATGAAAGCAGCTATAAAGATAAAAGAGGAAGACCGATCAGGGCAGGGCGCTGTCGCGGCGCTTCTGCTTGGGCCGGGCATGCTGTGGCTCGTCGCGTTTATACTCTGCCCGCTTGCCCTCGTCGTGGTCGTCAGCCTGGCCACTCGCGGGCCTTACGGGGCGGTCATCTACGACTTCTCACTGGCAAACTACCTGCGTGCCTTCGACCTTCTCTATCTGCCCGCTTATCTGAGAAGCATATGGATCGCATCTGCGACAACCCTGCTCTGCGCGGTTGTGAGCTTTCCAGTCGCATACTATATTGCGTTGCGCGCCCCGGCACGCTGGAAACGCGCCCTGCTTGTGCTTACGGTGATCCCGTTCTGGACCAGCTTCCTCGTTCGAACGTATGCCTGGATGCTGTTGTTGCGCAGCGAAGGGGTCATCAATTCCGCTTTGATGTGGGCCGGCCTGATAGAAGAGCCGATGAAGCTGCTCTATAACGATTTCGCTGTCCTTGTAGGGCAGGTTTATGGGGAGTTGCCTTTCATGGTCTTACCCGTTTACGTCGCGCTCGAAAGGCTCGACACGCGGCTGCTGGAGGCGGCGCAGGATCTGGGCGCGAATCGTTTCTGGACATTTGTAAAGGTGACGCTGCCGCTCTCGCGTCCGGGCCTGATCGCCGGTATAGTGCTGGTTTTTATCCCGTCGCTCGGAGCATTCATTACACCGGACCTGCTTGGCGGCGCGAAGTCAGTAATGATCGGGAACCTCATACAGAACCAGTTCGCCCAGTTAAATCAGCCTTTCGGCTCGGCCCTCTCGCTGATTCTGACAGGGGCGGTCTTACTCCTGCTCGCAGCAGCGATGCGCGCAGGTCTCAAATCGAGCGAGATCGGTCGGTGAGGAAATCGAGTTCCATTGTTCATTTACCATATGACAATGATTTCATTCCGGCTGCCTTGCAAGGCAATGGATTGAGTGTTTATGGTATAGCTCTGTTTCGTATTCAGAACTCTGAGAGAAGGACCGGATGAATATACTGGGCATATCTGGGCAGGAGCGAGATGCGGCGGCTGCGCTTGTGCGCGACGGCAGGGTAATAGCGGCTATCGAAGAGGAGAAACTTTCACGCATACGCCAGGTCGGAATGAACTATGCAGGCGGGCTCCCGTACCGCGCCATAGAATTCTGCCTGGAGCAGGGCAAGATAGGCTTTGACGAGATCGATTATGTCGCCTACTACCTTGAACCGGAAAAGCTCTTTCACCGAACCGTCGCCTTTTACTCGTCAAGGGCGATGCAGGTCCCGGACCCCGGATCGCTTGAAGCATTTCCCAGCTACTTCATCGAGGCATTGAACGGTTTGAGACAGAGGATCAGGACCAGGCGGCTCGCGGAATCGATGCTGAAGGGTCGCGGCAAATTTATCGAGGTCAATCACCACCTGGCGCACGGCGCGAGCGCATTTTTCGCCTCCGGTTTCGACCGCGCGGCGGTCATCGCCTCGGGGTATCGAGGCGATATGAACGCGACAGCGCTCATGCTGGGCGAGGGCGAGCGGCTCACGCTTCAAGCCGAATCCGCATTTCCGCATTCAATAGGGCTGGTCTATAACGCGGTCACCTCGGCGCTCGGATTCAATTACTTCGGCGACTGGCACAAGCCGATGTGGATGGCCCCGCTCGGAAAGGACGAGTACGAAGACCTGTTCCGCGATATGCTGGCCGTCGACGGTAAGGGGCTGCCTCTCGTAAATCTCGATTACTTTGACCCATCCTTTAAAGGGAACCCGCAGCTCTCCGAGAAATTCTTTGAAATCGCGGGCATCACCCCCAGAGCTAAGGACGAGCCTCTGAGCGCGAAGCACCGGAACATCGCCGCAAGCCTTCAGGCCCGGATCGAAGACGTATTGTGCCAGATGGCGGTCCGCTACCGCGACGACACGGGAGAGGAGAACCTGTGCTTTTCAGGCGGCGTCGCCCTCAACAGCCTGGCAAATTCCGCGATAGAGCGGCGGTCGGGATTCAGACGACTATTCGTACAGCCTGCGGCAGGAAATGCAGGTTGCTGCCTTGGGGCCGCGCTCTACGTCTGGCACACAGCGCTTGAAAACAAAGAACGAGTTTATAAAATGGAGCACGCATTTCTCGGACCCCAGTTCGATGAAGAGACGATCAAGCGTGTGCTCGACAATTGCAAGATCAGCTACGAGTATTTTCTCACCGAGGACAAGCTCACGACGGAGGTGGCGCGGCTGCTCGCGCAATCTAATATAGCGGGGTGGTTTCAGGGCGCGATGGAGTTCGGACCGCGCACGCTCGGAGCGCGCAGCATCCTGGCGTCGCCTGCTACAGAGATGATGCGAGACAATCTGAACGTATTCATCAAGCACCGCGAAGACTTCCGCCCGTTTTCGGCGGCAGTGCCCGAAGAGCATGCAGAAGAGTATTTCGAGCCGAGCCAGTTGACCGGGTTCCTTCAGGGGGTGAGCCGCGTGCGCGAGAGCAAACGGCAAAAGATACCCGCCGCAGTCTTCGGCGACGGGCTCGTACGTGTTCATAGCGTCAACCGGAAGTCCAATCCGCTTTTTTGGAAACTGCTTGTGAGGTTCGGCGAGATTTCCGGCATCCCCGTCCTGCTCAATACATCCTTCAACCTCTTTGGCGAGCCGGTTGTTTCTACGCCTCGCGAAGCGGTGAGGGGGTTTTACTGTTCGGGGATCGATTGTCTGGCAATCGGAAACTTTCTTGTGAAAAAGTAGGAATTGATGGGAAAGCGAATCTATCTAGTTACGGGCGGCGCCGGCTTTATAGGCAGCCATATCTGCGAGCGTTTGATAAAAGAGGGACATCACGTTCGCGTCATCGACAGCTTCGTTTCCGGGAAAGAGGAGAACCTCAGCGAATTCGCAGGCGAGCTGGAGCTGATACGGGGCGACATCTGCGACCGCCGTCTTATCAACGAAGCGATGAAGGATGTTTATACGGTCTTTCACGAGGCCGCGCTCGGATCGGTGCCGCGCTCGGTAGCCGACCCCGTCTCGACGCACGAGTCGAACATAACCGGGACTCTCAACGTGTTGCTTGCCGCGCGAGACCATGGAGTTCGCCGTGTAGTCTATGCGTCAAGCTCGTCTGTCTATGGCGAGACACCTGAGCTTCCGAAGCGCGAAGATATGACGCCGCAGCCTCTCTCTCCGTACGCGCTCTCGAAGCTTGCCGGCGAGCAATACATCTTTGTCTTCAAGCACGTCTATGGGTTCGAGGCTGTAGCCCTCCGATACTTCAATATATTCGGTCCGCGACAGGACCCCGAGTCGCAATACGCCGCCGTCGTCCCGCGCTTTGTAACCGCCCTGCTCACGGGCAAGCGTCCGACCGTGTATGGCACCGGGCGGCAATCTCGCGATTTCACGTACGTTGAGAATGTCGTCGAGGCAAATCTTCTAGCTGCCGAGGCCGAAGGCGTGGCCGGTCGCGCTTTCAATATCGCGTGCGGGGGCCGGTACACCCTGCTTGAGCTGCTCGCAAAGTTGAAGGCGATTACCGGCTCGAATATCGATCCAGTCCACGAGCCTGAGCGAGCGGGTGATATCCGAGATTCACAGGCCGCGATTGATGCAGCAAGGGGCTCGCTCGGTTACAAGGTCTCTGTCGGG
>DASTET010000574.1:0-4293 GCA_035709445.1 Blastocatellia bacterium
GCTATTCCCTGCCGGCTTGAAAGTGATTCCTGGCCAAGTCAAATTCCTGTCGCTGTTCGATAACCGCGAGTGCAAGTATGTTGCCTACCGCGGAGGCATTGGATCGGGCAAAAGCTGGATAGGGGCTCACTATTCTATCGAGAAGGCAGCTCGCAACCCACACGTTAGAGGGCTGATCGCGGCCAATACTTATACTCAGCTTTGGCAAACAACGCTCTCATCGCTCTATGAAGTGGCAGCAAATTACGGCGTGCCTATAAGACCGACATCGCCTGAGAGCGCGGCAAAGAAAAAAGTCCTCTACCTATGGAACCAGGTAGAGGTTTTGTGCCGCGCGGCCGAGAATCAGGGATACAAGACGTGGGACGGGTTCAAGGTGGGTTGGTTCTGGCTGGATGAGCCGAAAGATATGGACGAAGCGGCGTACAGGACCGCGAGAGAGCGCCACCGTGATAATAGAGTCGACGTCCTGGAAGGATGGCTCACGAGCTCGCCAGTCGGCCTGAACTGGTTCGGGGATGTTGAAGATGATCCGAAGGTGCGTGTTGTTACTGCGGACTCGAGGGAGAATCACTTTTTACCGGATGATTACGTTGAGGACCTGCTTGCCATAATGAGCCCTGACATGGCAGCTCAGCAGATCGAAGGAAAGGTAATAAACATCTACTCAGGCAACTGCTATCCGAATTTCTCACGCAATGAGAATATGGACGAGCTGACGCTGAGTGACGACCGGGAGATCATCATCGGGGTCGATTTCAATACCAACCCGGGGATGCATGCATATCCCATGCAGTTCGATGGTGATGATGTGTACGTGCTCAGTGAAATCTATCTGAAAGGCGGGGATACTCCTGCGCTTGCAAAAGAGATCGAGTGTCAATTCGGTACCGGTGATGTGGTGATTCATCCGGATGCTGCCGGCGGGCAGCGCCACTCTACAGGGACATCGGATTTCGCGATTCTGAAAGAGTATGGCTTCAAGCTCCAGGGTCGCAGGAAGAACCCTGCAATTAAGGATCGAGTTAATGCGGTCAACGGAAGAATCCTTAACGCGAAGGGCGAGAGGCATCTATTTATTGACAAGTCGTGTAAACTATTGAGGAACGACCTTGAGCGTTGCACCTGGCCCACACTGCTGAGCGCAAGCTACAGCGGTCCTCTCACTCATCCCGGCGCTGCAATCGGTTACGCGATTGAATACCGGTTCCCGATGAACGTGAAAGGCTTCGCTGTAGGGCTGCCCAAGGTCTTTTAATGAAGCTTGGCCCATTCACTCTCTCCTTCGACCGCAAGCACAGAGGACGGACGGAAGAGTTCGCTTACCGAGGCCGGGGAATCGGCTCGGTCGCTGACCTGATCCTCCAGCTCGAAGCTCTCCTCTCATCCTCTTCCACAAACCGCTATGTGGATCGGGCTACGCAAGTAGCCGAAAGCGTGCGGAAGTATCAGGGGAGGGCTATAAAAGGAAATCTGCTCACCAAGAACGTTATCAACACCCGGGCTGCATTCACGGCAGCGCGCGGGCTGGTATATGCGGGCGATCCTGGGAGTCCTGAGGCTCAGTTCGCTAAAGCCTTCTTCAAGCGCAACCGGCTGGACCTGGGCTTTCTTCGCAGTATCACCCGCGAGCGATGCTTCGAAGGGCAGGTGCTGCTCACTCTCAACTCGGGCGCCGGGGGCGTTCCTTCCGTTCGCTTCATAAGCTGGCTCGACACCAGCTATGAGGTGAAGGCAAATCCAATCGATTATGGCGCTGTCGAGGGTGTGAGCTACCCGAACCCCGACAGGGCAGGTCCTGTAAGCCTCTCGCTCGATCGCATAGCGTTCATGAAGTTTGACTGCCGGATGAATGCCCTCGAGGGTACGCCGCTTTTAGCAGGCGTGCTCAATAATATCGAGGACATCGAAGACGCAATAGCGACCTGGCGCGCTCTTAACGTGAAGTTCACCAACCCGACAGCCTACTTCAAATTTGACGATGAGAATGACGCAAACGCCTTTCTCAACACGCTAAAGGGGATGAACGACGGCTCGGGTTGGAAATGGGGCGATCCACTTGCGGGAGCCGGTGAAGGCTCCGTGTTGCAGATGGGCTATGGCCCTTACACGTCCGTTGAGACGGAGCTGCTGATGCGGCTCAAGCTGCTATCGGGCCACGTTGGCGTGCCTGTGCAATATATCGGGTTCGTTGACCTGCTCACGAGCAAGGCGACGGCCCAGGATGTAAGTGAGGCCCTGGTTCTGATCAGCGAGGTAGAGCAAAGGGAATGGGAAGCAGGGTTCTCAGACCTGTTGGGCAGGGCGATGAGCTGGCACAACCGAGCGCGCGGCGCTCAGCTCGACGCGCGAAAGTCAGACGTCCGGATGGAGTTGATCAACGAAGTTCAGTTCAGGAGGGTGAGAGAGACCTGGCTGCCTTTGTATCTAAATGGCGCGATCACGCTCGAAACCTTTCTCTCGAAGGTCCCAGAGGTCGATGAGACTGAGGAAGCGCCGAAGGTGAGAGACGAGATCAGGAAAAACGGCGGCACGCCTCTAGAGCTTCGCAAGCTTCGATTAATGCCAGCGCGAGGCGAGACGGCTGCCTGAGCCGGAGGTATTTATGAAACGAAACCTTTTACGAATCGGGGCTTCCCTTGTGGTTATGGTCGGCATTCTGCTGGCGCTCGTGGTCACTCCGCTATTGTTCTACGGGGCGACGCCAACCGCCCAGGCGCAGCGCGAGCGACCTATCAGACTCGCTGACATGCTGGATTCGCGGGGGCACCCCTGCGTCTCGTCGCGGCTGCTTTATATCCTGGATTTCGGACCGAATGGAGTGACTGGGGAAAAGCCAGCCGCTTTGGGAATTTCTCGACCATTTCTACCGGTCCAAGTGAACGAGCGTCAGCGCATGCACGGTTATTTGTATGTGACCCGAGAAGACATAGAAGGTGTTGACTCATTCACCACCCTGGACGGTGTAGAGGTCCGTGTAGGGCGCACCGCAGCAGGCGAGCCGCTGCCAATTTATCTTGAGAATATAGGAATGGGCGGGGCTGGCCAGCCGGGCACTGCGCACTGGATGGTCGATCATTGCTACCAGGGAGACCCGACGAGATGATGCGGCTTAGAGTCCGGAAGGTTGTTGTCGCGAATGCCGGCACGCCGGTGCCGGGGCCTGCGGTCTTAACAAAGAAGTTCATCCTCGCGGCGCTCGAAAACAACGGACTGATTTTTTACGGCGGTCCGGACATCGATGCAACACACCGGGGGGAGCTACTGGGCAAAGAATCGCGGGAGTTTACTGCTCCAGTAGGTCAGGACCTCGATCTATCTCAGTTGCGGATCGATTCCAGTGTTAACGGCGAAGGGGTAGAGGTTATCTACTACGAGCATTTCTAGAGGTGTTCCTATGAAAAAGCTTCTTGCTGTAGCGGGGGTCTTTATCTGCTCGCTCGGAGCGGGATGGGCAGGCGCGCACTTTCCGCCGCTGAGAGTGACCGAGATCGACGGCGATCCGATTGTTAAAGGAGTCCACAGGCTGAGGCTGCCTAACGGCAGCTTGAGCGGCAGCGGGGGAGTCGCGACGCTCGACCCGTCAGGCGCGACCTGGGCCGTTGGTGCGCTCCGGATCGGGAGCGCCGGTTCAGGTGGATTGATAGAAGCTATTGGGTCCGGCGACCTCGTCTTTAAAAGCGGTGGAGGAGGGACCCCGGTCCGGTTTCGTTTCGGGACAAGCTCATCGTTGCCGGCGCTGGAAGCGTGTCAACCGTTCCTGTGTATACGAAAAGCTGATAACAGCAATTTTGCAGGCATCAAGGCCGGATTCCTTTCGACCAATGTTGTTTCGACGAGCTCGAACTATACGGTTGGCGATATAGAGGGCGTCATCCTGGTAGATGCCTCAGGCGGTCCGCGCACAATAACTCTTCCTGCAATAGATGAATTTGCAGGAAGAGCAGTCACCGTAAAGAAGATCGATTCCTCCGCGAACACAGTAACAGTGGTGCCGGGCGATGGAACAATCGACGGGGCCTCGAGCTATGCGCTCGGCTCTCAATACAAGTTCGTGACCGTGGTTAGTGACACGTTTAACTGGCCTATAGTTGGCAATAACTGAGGTCCTATGAGTGGATGTTATCGCTCAGTGAGGGTGTGTCCCAGGTGTAACTTCGCTTTCGACACTGATACGGATTCGCAATTGTGTCCACATGCTGAGCTTCAGCCTGGTGATCGCCTGAACAAGATGACGACGACCCCTCTGAGAATCAGAGAGTTGTTTCACCTGGTTTGGACAAAGGCGGTAGG
>DASTET010000575.1:0-4744 GCA_035709445.1 Blastocatellia bacterium
CGAATGGCGCGGGGGCTGGAGCGACCGTGACAGATGAGCGTGACCCCTTTTATTCCGAGCAGGAGCGCGCCTCCGAACTCCTCATAATCGAGACGCTGTTTGAACTTCTGAAACGCGGGGCGGGTGAGAACTGCCCCCGCCTTGGTCTGGATCGAAGCCTTCAGCTCCTGTTTCAACATTCTCATGACAAGCTCGAAGACGCCTTCGCTCACCTTCAGCGCGACGTTGCCTGTAAAGCCGTCGCAGACTATTACGTCCGTCTCGCCGGTGTACATATCGCGCCCTTCGACGTTGCCTATAAAATTAAGGCTGGAGATCTTGAGCAGCTTGAAGGCTTCCTTCGTCAGGTCGTTTCCCTTTATCTCCTCCTCGCCTATCGACAGAAGCCCGACCCTCGGATTGTGCGCCCCGACGATGACGCTCGAAAAGAGCGACCCCATCACGGCGAAGTCATAAAGGTGCGACGGCTTGCATTCGGCATTCGCCCCCACGTCGAGCAAGACCGTGCCGCGCCCTGTAAGCGTGGGGAGCACTGCGGCAAGCGCCGGGCGGTCGACCTTTGCGAGCGTGCCGATGACGAGCTTGGCCGTCATCATCACGGCCCCCGTGTTACCGGCGCTTACGAGCGCGTGAGCGTCTCCGCTGCGGACGAGCTGAGCGGCGACCCGTATAGAGCTGTTGCGCTTGCGGCGGACCGCGACTGCAACCGGGTCATCCATCGTAACGACCTCGCGGGCGTCGACGATCTCAAGGTGCGCGTCGCGCAAGAGCCTTGTCGCGCTGAGCCCCCTCGTCCTGCGGTGCCTATCGAGCTCCTCTTTGATCTGCTCGGCTCGACCGACCAGTATGACGCCGACGCCGTGGTCGCGCACCGCTTCGAGCGCACCTTCGACCTCGTTCGCAGGGGCGAAGTCTCCTCCCATTGCGTCCACGGCGATCTTTATCATAAGGCCTTATTTGATCTCAGATTTGAGATCGAATTACTCTTCTTCCTTCATCTCTATTGCGATACGTCCGCGATAGAACCCGCATTTAGGGCAGACCCTGTGCGGGCGACGGGGCTCGCCGCAATTGGGGCAATTGCCCACCGCCGGGGTCTGAAGATGATCGTGGGCCCTTCGCTTGCCCGTTCGGGACTTCGAATGTTTTCGTTTAGGATTCGGCATCGGTTACTACTCCCTCTATTATTTTAAATCTTTGAGCGCAGCCCAGCGAGGGTCGGTCTCTTCGACCGTGCACTGGCACTGTCGCTCGTTGAGATTGGCCCTGCACTGCGGGCACAATCCCTTACACTGCTCGCTGCAGAGTCTCGCCATCGGCAGCGCCAGCTCAACCTGCTCGCGCAGTAGCTCGTCGAGGTCTATCGTCTGCCCCTGGTAGAAGGAGACGGACAGATCATCTTCTCCGAGCTCTTTTTCATCACTTGCGCCCTGAGGCCGGTTCGGGGGAACGTAAACGAGATCGAAGCTCTGGTCGACGGGCACACTCAGTGAGGTCAGGCAACGGTCACACTCGATTTCGACCGCGGCCTTGACCGACCCGACGAGCTTCACCCGGTCCCCCTGCCTTGTGGCTTTAAGATCGAGTACCGGGCGGCCTACCAGCCGGCTCTCATCTCCTTCCAGCCCCGGCTCCCCTTCCGGGTAAAGATGATGGACAGTCAGTCCTTCATCCTCGCTGATCTGGCTGACGAAAATAATCATCCAAAGCTTTCCGAATAGCCAGGGCTTGCCAGGCTGAATGCGGTTGGCGGTCAAGACCTGGTCTCTATATAAAACAAAACCGCTCAGCGCAAAAGATATTCATTATATTTGGCATAACCGGTTTGTCAACCAGAGCCCAAAGACTCTGTGTACTTTAAGGCTCGATAAAACTGGCACATCAGTTGCACAAACAAAAGGGTTAGGTAGCGTGTAATCACGGTTTTGAATTGATATCTGAGGGGACAGACCGAAATCGGGCCCGCCCTTGCCCTATCAGCATCTCTGGTAGACAAATTGTCACAGGACGGCTCGATTTTCGGGTCGCGGACCAATTCCTGCTGACCGATTATACTGCGCTCGAAACACGCCGAAGGCGTGATCAGAGCCTTGCTTTACAGGATGTGGACGCAGAGAGCAGGGCGCAAACCTGAGATGTAGAGGAGAAGTTATCATGAAGGGGATACACAGCCGATTCGTGCTTTCTGCGCTTTCTTTAATGCTGACGCTGCTTTTATCGACTACGGCATTGCTGGCGCAGACGCAGGAGGCGCAAACCAAACAGACCGAGCCGACCCAGATGCAGACCATCGATAAAGAGAAGCTCGAAGAAGCAAGGAAGGAATCGCGCGAAGCATCCGAGGTTTTAAACGAGATCATGAAGACCCCGGATAAGTCCATACCCAGAGAGCTGTTGCAAAGGGCCGAAGCGATTGCGGTCTTTCCAAATGTCGTCAAGGCGGCATTCATTGTAGGAGGACAGGGCGGAGACGGCGTGATAAGCCGTCGCTCCCAGACCGGATGGGGCCCTCCCGTGTTCTTCAAGATAAGGGGCGGGAGCATCGGTCCCCAGATAGGGGCTGAATCTACCGACTACGTCCTGCTGTTTATGAATGAAGGGGCCTTGAAGGGGCTTGTGGAAGACGAGTTCGAGATAGGCGGCGAAATCAGCGTCTCCGCCGGACCCGTGGGCCGCACGGCAAGCGCCACAACCAATGTGACGCTCGATGCGGGCATTCTCTCCTACTCGCGCAGCAAAGGCGCGTTCATAGGCGCGTCGTTAAAAGGCTCGAAGATAAGCCCGCAAAATGAGATGAACAGGGCCATACTTGGGAGCGAGGCGAAAGAGATTCTGAGCGGTGCGAAAATGGTCGATACGGCCAAATTGCCTGAAGGCATAATGACATTCATCCAGACGCTCAACAACCACACTAAGGGTGTAACCTCGCAAAACATCAGTAACGGCGCGACTGTTGCCGCGCAGAAGGCAGCCAATAAGCTGATCGTAGAGGGCAGAGACGAACGCCGGAGGATGCGGCGATGATGGGCTTCCGGCAGTTTCGCGCACAGGCGGATGCATAACAACAACCGCCTGTGCGCTGCCGGTAAGATAAACGGCCCTGATCCGGGGGCCTCAAATCCGCACATTTGGGAACTTTGCGTTTTCCTGCGCGTGATTAATAGGGGTATAATGATGGGGATTCAATAAAGAGAAGGCGACACGGCCCGAATGGCAACAGTCACTCATCAGGCGCAGGCAATCGAAATTGGCGGGAGCCGGTCGATTGAGGCGGCCAACGATCACGAACTGTTAGCGGCAATAAGAGACGGCGACGAAGCCGCCTTTCAGGAGATCGTGCGCCGGTACCGGAACCCCATAACGAATTTCGTGTACCGGATGATAGACGATTATGAGAGAAGCGTGGAGCTGGCGCAGGAGACCTTCATAAGGGTCTATACAAGCGCATCGCGCTATCAGGCGAACTACAGCTTCTCGACCTACATTTATCGAATCGCCACTAATCTCGCTATAAGCGAGTTGCGCAAGCGCAAGCGCCGCAGATTCGTTTCTCTCCTTTCCCCCTTTGAAAACGAGAACGGTGACCCGGTCGAGATCGACCCGCCCGACTCAACCCCTCTGCAAGACGAGGCGTTGATCGATGACGAGCGCCGCAGGGCTGTGGCCCGCGCCATTACCTCGCTACCGGAAAAGTACCGCGCGGCAATAGTGCTCCGCGATGTGGAGGGGCTCAGTTACGACCGGATCGCAGAGGTGCTCAGTCTATCGGAGGGGACCGTGAAGTCCCGTATAAACCGCGCTCGCAACCTCTTGAAAGAGAAGCTGAGCGCGTATATATAGTGCAGGAAGAAGCCATGACCAATTGTAACGAGACGAGAAAGCTAATCGATGAGGCAGACAACCCTGAGTTGTTTTCTTACGAAACGGCCAGGCACATCGAATCATGCCTGCCGTGTAAGGATTTCGCCCAGGAGAGGGCGAGGCTCAGACATCTACTGGCCTCATCGGCCAGGGTGACGGCCCCGCATAACTTCGATGTTGTGCTCAGCGCGCGGCTGAGCGAGGTCAGGTCTCGCCGGACAGTTGCCGAGCGGTTGCTTTCATGGACCGGCCCTGCCGCTGTTCTTCGATTTGGCGCGGCAACCGCGGCGGTGGTCATAGGTATTTTTGCAGCGAGTTACAGCGGCCTTTTTTCAAACCCCGCTCCGGCTGTCCGGCAGGAGATGGACGGGCTTGCCGTCGTCTCACCCGAGCCGGTCGCGTCCGCTGCGCCGGTAATTGCCGCGCAGCCGCCTCAGCCCGGGAAGATTTCATCCGATGAGACGCGTTATGTTGCCAGGAGCGCCGAGAGCAGACAAACGAGGCGGGCCTCTCACAGACCTGTCGTTGTCGAGCCCGATCTTGCGATGGCGGCAACGCAGACGGTCATTGTTCGCGGCGAGAACTTCGAGCGCGAAGTGCCTATGCCTACCGTGAGCGTGGGCGCGCAACCGCTGCTTTATGTCGGCTCGGGCCGCAGCTCCGCCGCAGGTCTGCGGGCTTCGTTTTGATGATCCGGCAGGAGGCTCAAGGTAGTTACTCAATTATGCTGAAGCGGGTTGTAACAGTAATCGGTTCGGTCCTCATTCTTGCCTGTATAGCGGCGGCACAGCAGCCGCAGGGCGCGGTCGCAGCCGACGTCAGGAACCGGTGGGTCGTATCTGTAGTTCACAGAGTCGACCTTCACAAGCTCATAAACCGTCTG
>DASTET010000576.1:0-3425 GCA_035709445.1 Blastocatellia bacterium
ACACGCGCAAATCCCGACCCGAGCTTGAGGTTCGACGAAGGGCAGTGCGCAACATGCGTTCCGGTAGCGTGCAGTATCTCAAGCTCGTCATCGCTGAGCCATATGCAATGCGCCATCACGACGTGCGGGGCCGCGAGCCCGACTTCGTTGAGATACTCTATATTGCGGCGGCCCGTCTCGCGCTCGACAATAGCTATCTCTTCCGAGTTCTCCGAGGCGTGCGTATGGACCATAAGACCGCGCTCGCGCGAAAGCCGCGCGACACGCTCAAGCAGCTCGCGCGTGCAACTGACGGCAAAACGCGGGGCGAAACAGCAGCGGATGCGGCCCTCGGCGCGACCGTGCCATCGCTCGATGAGCGCAAGCGACTGATTGATCGAATCTTCGGTCCGCTCGCTCAGGGGGGCGGGTACGCCCTCGCCCCTGTCCATCATGCACTTTCCCACGGTGGCGCGGAAGCCCGATTCTTCGACCGCAGTGAGCGCGGCTTCCGTGTGGTGGACAGTCTCCATCGTAAGCGCGCAGGTCGTCCCGCCTCGTATCAGCTCGGCTATCGCGAGCCGGGCCGAAGCATAGAGCGATTCGGCGGTGTGAGCGGCCTCAAGCGGCCAGATACGTTTCTTCAGCCAGTCGATCAGCGCGAGGTCGTCGGCTGCGCCGCGAAAGAGGGTCTGGCAAAGATGGATGTGCGTCTGTATGAAGCCGGGCAACAGGAAGCGGCCTCTCCCGTCTATGGTCTCTTCGGTCCCGGCTGGCGCGTTCCCGACTGCGGCGATGCGGCCCCCTTCGATCAACACGTCGCCTTCGAAGACGCTGTTTTGTGAATCGAGGGTTATAACGGTTGCGCCTTTGATAAGCAGGGGCTTGTTCATCTCACATAGGCCACTCTTTATCGGTGAACTGAATGCAGAGCCGCTCGAACCCGTCTTTGCCCAGATAGCGATTGCGAACTACCGCCATGGCTTCGAGGGTGCGCTTCAGGTTGGTGACCTGAAGAAACTCGAACTCTGCCGGAGCAGACTTGACGTATATTCGCGCGCCGCTCGCGCTGACATTCTCGGTGACGGCCACCTCTTCCCTGACCGCGTGCATCGTTTCATTCATATAAACGACCCTGATCATCTCCGAATGCTCTCGTCGCGGCTGGCGGCGGCGGTCCGGGCCGGCCCACTTCTGCGTCCGGAAGGCGGCCCACGGCTTGTAGAGATAACCAGCCGGAGGGTGCTCGCCTATAAACTCCAGGCCCGCGACCCTGAGCCCATCCGAAGGCGGCTCCACCCTGCGCACTATAGCATAGACAGTGTAAGATGGCTCGCTGTAACCGTGGCAGCGGAGCTTGGCAGGCATCGGGAGCGAGATGTGCAGGATCGCGCCGTGCTGCACGCGCCGTTTCATGCGAACGCAGATGCCGAGCCGGCTCACATCGGCGGTCTTCGCCACCTCCTGCCATTTGCCTTTCGCCTGATCGTAGCCCGCTACGAGCACAGGCAACGAAAGCTTGAGGCGCTCGGCCCGGCGGCGGTTCGACTCTGCGCGAGCGGACGCAGCCTTTGTATAAGCAATCTGCTGCGAGGCGGCGGTCCTTATATCGATCTGCTCGTGCGGCGCGGCTTTTGTCGCATGCCTGACATTGGATTGCGGCGGATGAGGCTTCTTAACCGGCGGCTGTTTCGGAACGGCGAAGGGGAGGGGGCCGCTCTTGCGCGGCGGCCTTGGGACGTTTACGGGCAGAGGCGAGTTTACATTTCGAACGAGCGACCTGTCATACTCGACCCGCTTCTTAAAATGAGTCAGCACGGAAAAAGCCTGCGAAACCTTCTTGAAAGCCCGGTCGATCTTTACAAGGATATCATCAGGCACTGCGGCCCTCACTTTGTAATAAGAAGGATGAAGCGCGCCGATTATTCTGTGATAAGCATTAACTATCTCTTCGTTGGTAGCCGATCTGTCGACCCCAAGAACCTGATAATGAGTACAGGCTCCCTCCACGCGATCAAGCAGGTATTCGATCTCCAGATAGTGCGCGTGTATGAGCTTGCCTGTATTCATCGGTGAATGGATCAATCCGCCCGAGTTGGCCATACTTAAGCCTCTATGAGCTGTCGAGAATTCTTAGATTCTTCTCCGGGGGTAGAAGCCAGATTACCTGAAATTATGCCCACATTATGAATCGGTTCCGGGATTTGTCAATAATACTTATTTGGGCAGCCCCGTCCCCTTCCCCGCACAGGGTAGATTATTAACACGGGCATTTAAAAGTCCTACGGTTTCCCCGACTGACCGCTCTTCGTTTTGAGACCTGTAACTGATGTTACGCGGAGAGAAGTGCAGTAGTAAACTTGACATATGAACAAGTCGCTGCTGGACCTCTATACCGATTATCTTATCAGCTCTTTCGGTCAAACAACTGCGACCGGTTTGTCGCAACTGCTTGACGGTCAAATTAGTCACGATGCTGTTACACGTTTCCTGGCTTCCCGACCTAAGACCAGCGCTGATCTATGGCGCGTCGTCAAGCCTCTTGTTCGCCAAGTCGAGAGCGATGATGCGGTGCTCGTTGTTGACGACACCATCGAAGAAAAACCTTATACAGACGAGAACGATCTCATCTGCTGGCATTGGGATCATTCAAACGAGCGAAATGTCAAAGGCATCAACTTCCTGACAGCGCTCTACGTCACCGATACCGCGAGTTTGCCAGTTGCTTTCGATCTGGTTACAAAGACCGAGCTTTATGTTGATGCCAAGACCGGTAAACACAAGCGCCGCTCTCCGATTACAAAGAATGCGCGCTACCGTATGCTGCTGTTGGCCTGTCTGCATAACAAGCTGCGTTTCAGATATGTGCTCAATGATGTTTGGTACGCATCGTCTGACAATATGATGTTCATCAAGCATACACTCAAGAAACAGTTTGTGATGCCGCTGAAGGCGAACCGCAAGGTGGCTTTGACGCTTGAGCACAAGCAGCAGGGTCAGTACGAGGCAGTCAGCAAGCTCTCGTTGCCGGAAGGCACGGCCCGTCAGGTTTGGCTAGAAGCAGTGGACTTCCCGCTGCTACTAATCAAACAACGCTTCATAAACGAAGACGGCTCGACGGGGGAGCGGTATCTGGTGACGAGCGATGAGACGCTCTCCTACGACCAAATGACCGAACTCTACAAAAGACGGTGGAGTGTAGAGGTCTATCACAAGTCGCTCAAGCAGAACGCCTCGCTGGAGAAGTCACCGACACGGACCGAGACAACGCAGCGCAACCACCTGTATGGGAGTTTATGCGCCTACATAAAGCTAGAGAGTCTGAAGCTACGGACAGGCATCAACCACTTTGCATTGAAGTCAAAGATCTATATATCGGCTTTGCAGTCGGCCTATGCCGAACTTGTCAAGCTCAACCCGCAGTCTCTGGCTGCGTAACATCAGTT
>DASTET010000577.1:0-2196 GCA_035709445.1 Blastocatellia bacterium
GATTATGAGAGAGAGCTGAACGAGAGCCAGTACCGCGCCGTGACTACCATCGAAGGCCCGCTGCTGATAGTCGCAGGCGCGGGGACCGGAAAGACCCGCACGCTCGTCTATCGCGTGGCGCGGCTTATTGAGACGGGGATACGGCCCGAATCGGTACTGCTGCTTACCTTCACCCGGAGGGCGGCGACGAGCATGCTTCAGCGCGCGGCGGCGCTTGCCGACCAGAGATGCCAGCGCGTGTCGGGCGGGACGTTTCACTCGATGGCCAACTCCACGCTGAGAAGGTACTGCGACCTGACCGGCGTCCCGCGCACCTTCACAGTGCTCGACACAGGCGACACGGAAGACGTGATAGATATGGTCAGGCGGCGCATGAACCTCTCGACAAGAGACAGGAGGCTCCCGCGCAAGAACACCATCGCCGCCATCTTCAGCATGGCCGCAAACAAGCTGGCCACGGTCAAAGAAGTGCTGCGCCAGAGCTATCCTCAGTTCGATTATGATATAGAGGACCTCGAAAGGCTCCACAATGCTTTTCAGCAGTACAAGCGCGAGCGAAACCTGCTCACGTATGACGACCTGCTCACGCGACTCCGCGACGCGCTCGAAGAGAGCCGGGAGCTGCGCCGCCGCCTCTCGGACCAGTATCAGTACATAATGGTCGACGAGTACCAGGACTCGAACCGGCTTCAGGCGCAGATCGTACGATTGCTCGCCGAGACACACGACAACGTCGCCGTGGTCGGCGACGAATGCCAGGCGATATATTCATTTCGCGGCGCAAGCTTTAAGAACATGCTGGAGTTTCCGGAGCTCTTTCCCGACGCGCAGGTGATAAAGCTAGAAGAGAATTTTCGCAGCACCCAGCCGATACTCGACCTGGCCAACGCGATCATATCCGAGGCGAAAGAAGGCTACGCCAAGCGGTTGTATTCTCCCGTCACCGAGGGGCCGCCGCCGATGCTCGTCGGGGCGAGCGATGAAAACGAGCAGTCTCGCTTCATCGTCCAGCGCATACAGGAGCTTCACGAGGAAGGCGTTCCCTTTAGCGATATGGCGGTGCTGTTTCGCGCAAGCTCGCACTCGTTCGACCTTGAGCTGGAGCTTACGAGGCACGACATCCCTTTTCGCAAGTTCGGCGGGATCAAGTTTGCCGAATCGGCTCACATAAAAGACGTGCTGGCATTCCTGCGCATACTGGTGAACCCCGCCGATACGATCTCGTGGGCGCGCGCGCTCAAGCTCCTCGACAACATAGGAGACGTCACCGTACAGCAGATATTCGATCATCTCGGAATAGAGCAGAAGAGCTTCAGGACCGCGAAAGCGAAAGAGGGGCTGTTAAAAAAGCTGAAGCAGTTTCCGGCGCGCGCAAACTACCAGGACCAGCTCGCTCGTTTTGCGCGTCTGCTTCAGTCGATAGCCGCGCAGAAGATGCCGCGCGCGCAGATAGCGGCGGTCGAGCGATTCTACCGCCCGGTGCTACAGGCGCGATACGACGACCACGCGAGGCGACAGCGCGAGATCGAGCACCTGCTCACGATCGCAAAGCGGTACAAGACCGCCGAAGAGCTGCTTGCAGACGTGGCGCTCGATCCGTCGGACACGGCTGTGGCGGAGGCGACGGCTCGCGGTCACGGGTACGTGACGCTTTCGACCGTACATTCGGCGAAGGGGCTTGAGTGGGACACGCTGTTCGTAATATGGATGATGGACGGATGGTTCCCCTCTTCGCGCGCTATCGAGGCATTCGAAGACCTCGAAGAAGAGAGGCGGCTGCTTTACGTCGCGGCGACGAGGGCCAGAAAGCATCTCTATTTTACATATCCGGTGATAGCGCATGAGAATGGAGGGGCCGGTTCGTTCGCCAGCGTATCGCGATTTCTGGAAGCGATACCGCCGGGCATTCTCACTCACGCGACCTTGCTCGGCGAGGCGGAAGAATGAATAAAGAAGTCAGAAGCCAGAAGCCAGAAGTCAGGGGGACATCGACGGCATCACACTTCTATATCCACGGAGATCGTTGAGGCAGGTGCCGTCCCGAGATCCGTCGGCCCACTATCGAGTTGTGGCCACGGCGGGTGACGAAATCCCGTCGAGAATTGCCGAGTTGGAGACCTTTGAGCCCTGCGGGCTGAACGCGCGGGGCGATGTGGCGTTTGCGTCATCGTTACTGCCTCGGTGCAAGGAGAACGG
>DASTET010000578.1:0-11462 GCA_035709445.1 Blastocatellia bacterium
AAGGACCAGGGCACGGACCGATGGGCGTCGGCGCTGATCGATTTAGTGGAGACGGGCGAAGGTCGCTGGCGATTGCGACAGATCGAAGGGGTCAGGCCGTTTACGAGCGACGACCCGGACTCGGAGAGGATTTTCTGGCAGGAGGGCGGCGTCCATCAAAACCTCGCTTTTCCGGTTCACCCTGACCCTGTTAGCGGAATGCACTGCTGGCACCAGCGAGTAAAGGTCGAGCGCGCCGCCGCTGACGACCGTTACGGCGATGTGCTTGTCGACACTCGTCGCTCGCACGAGATATATCGCGAGTGGCTCGCGAAGACGCGCCCCGCTCCCGGCCCGGGCGGCCTCAGACGCCCGCTATGGTTCGCGCGCCCCGTCAGACCCGATCTCGATGCGTACAGGATCAAAGAATAATAGAAGAATAGCCGCAGATGATCGCAGAAAAACGGAGATTGAATAGAGACAGGTGGGGAGTTGTGATCCAGCTTGCCATACGCCGCCTCCGGCTGGTATAAGTTTCGGCTGCGCTGGGATCTGAAAATGAGAATTGTAATAATCGGATACGGCAGGGTTGGGTCAAGAACAGTCGAAGCTCTCTTAAAACGAGGCCACGAGATTGCTGTCATAGATAAAGAAGGAACCCGCCTCAGTCGCGCATCCCAGCTTGAAGGTGTAGAGCTGTTCCAGGGCAACGGCATCGACGTCGATGTGCAGCGCGAAGCCGGAATGGGCGAAGCAGATATGCTGCTTGCAGTCACACGCGATGACAACGTCAACCTCATGGCCGCTCAGGTCGCCCGCAGCCATTTCCACGTCCCGCTCGTCATCGCCCGAGTATATGAGCCGAGCCACGCCGAGGCCATACAGGAAGACCCAAAGCTGATAGTGGTCTGCCCGACGCTCTTCGCCGTGAAGCTCATCGTCGAGCAGGTCGACCAGGTGGCCGCGCAGCCTGCCGCAGAAAGAATCCCCGCCGAGCCTCCGATAGTTAAGCCCAGGCCGAGGTTCGAAGTCGCCGGCGATTCGAAATATATTCTCATAGCCGGAGGCGGTAAGGTCGGCGTGAACCTCGCGCGCGAGCTTTACGAAAACGGTCACGAGGTGGCGGTGATAGAAAGCGACGGCGCTCGCGCTGCCGCCCTATCGGTAAAGCTGGACTGCCCCGTCTATGTAGGCGACAGCTCGACCCACGACGTGCTCGAAGCGGCGGGCGCGAACCGCGCGCGGGTCTTTGTGGCGGCTACAGGAAGCGATCAGGATAACCTCATCGCGTGCCAGGTTGCCAAGAAGGTTTTCGGCGTCCCGCAAACGATAGCGCGCGCGTCGAATCCCAAGAACGAAGATGTTATGGCGCGGCTCGGCGTCGATTCTACGGTAAGCTCGACAGCGATCATACAGCAGGTCATCGAGCGCGAGCTTCCGACCGTCCGGATAAAGACATTGATCAGCCTTCAGGCGGGGGCTTATCAGATTCTCGAATATCCCCTCGACGATAACTCGCCCGCCGTCGGCCATGTCGTCCGCGACATCGCGCTGCCGCCGGAGAGCAACCTTATAGCCATTCTGCGCGGCAAGATGACAGTTGTTCCGAGGGGCGAAACCCGGCTCAATACCGGGGATGTCGTTGTCGCGCTTGTTAATGCCGAGCAGGAATCGCAACTGCGCACCGCTTTACTGGGCGCGTGAGTTTATAAGCAATTATCTTTGGAGTGAGCCAACAGGTATGGGTAGAAAAGTCCTCGTCGTAGAAGACCACCACGATACTTCCTTCACGCTTTGCCGGCTCTTAAAAAGAGAGGGTTATGAAGTAGAACATGCCATAGACGGCATGGTCGGGTACGCTACAGCGGCAAGCGAGCACCCCGATCTGATAGTGACCGACATACAGATGCCGAGAATGAACGGCATCGAGATGATCAAGAAGATCCGAGAAACCGATTTTTTAAGCAAGACCCCCATCATCGTTATGAGCGCATACGGTAAGCGTATGATACACGACGCGCTCGAAGCAGGCGCAGATGATTATGTGGAAAAACCGATAGATTTCGAGAGGCTCCTGTCGACGGTCAAGAAAAATCTCTCCGCGCATTGACGAGAAAGAGCCGTCTCAAGAGGTATTCAACCGACATAAGCAAGGGCAGAAAGAATGCCATAAAAAGACTCTCTCTAAACCTGTAGGCAGACCGGATCTCTCTGCTTTCCGAAGGCAGCTCCATTAGCGCCGACACGAGTCTTTCGCTCTCCCGAGCTGAAAAAAGATGTCCTCCCCTTTCGCGGACGTGCAGGTTTAACAGGTCAAGCCGGTCGGGAGTTTCCGTCGGCTGCCGGTTCTCCGGCTGGACATCAAAAGCGAGACTCAAGTCCCGTTCCGCACGACCGGGCATCCTAACCTTAACCCTGAGATCGCCCCTGCCTTCCTGCCTCATCCGGGCCGTGAGCCTGTAAACGCCAGGCGCTCCTATCTCCCGCTCTAATGTGACAGGCAGGCGCTCGGGGCTGTCCGCCTCTTCTCGCGAAAAGAAGAGAGTCTCGGCCTCGACATCAAGCTCCGAAAGCGGGTTGAAGCTTTCATCCCTCGCGGTCAGGTATGCGGTCATCAATTGACCCGCCGAGACGACAGGGCTTGCAAGTCGAATGTGTGACGCAGGCTCGGCCTTCGCCGTCGCAAGGAAGGCAACGTTCTGCCAGAAGAGCGCGAATCGGTTCTCGCTTTCATCCGGATTTGCGAGCATTGCCCTCCAGAGGTCCGAAGGCGAGACGAGTATCGTGCGGCCAAGCCCGTAGAACTGCGCCGCTACAAGCACAGGCGTTTCTGCTACGGTCGACGATCCGTCTTTTGCGAGAGCGACTGCGCCGGGCTTGAGCCGGCTGACCTTGAGATAGGATGTCGTGATCGGTCCCAATCTCTCAGGCTCCACGCCGGAGGGTTGAGATTGAAACAGCCCCTCTGCAATCCCCTCTTCGGTAGGGACCATAAAAGTCGAAGCCTCGGACTTCGCATTGGGGAGAGAAACATCGGCGGGAGAGAGATGAGCCAGGGGCGAGGACGGGGAAATGATCGAGCCGCTGAAATCGTTGCTACCGAGTATCACGAGCCCTCCCCCTCGACGCTCGATGAAATCGTTTATGTTTCGGGCCTCGCCAGCCGAAAAGAATGCCGACTCGAGCGGACCTGCGATAATCGCGTCATACTCGGCGAGCAGATTGAAGCTGGCGAGTATCTTTCGAAGGTCCCGGTTATCTGATGTTGCTGCCTGCGCGAGGACCGCCTCCCGGCTTATCTGGGCGAAGTAATCGATCCTGAAAAGCCTGCGCTCTTCAAGCGCCCTTCTTATGAACTTCCCTTCCCAGGTGGGCTGGTTTTCTAGAAAGAGTATCCGCCGCTCCGCACGCTTCACATCGAGCGAGAACTTCATCTCGCTATTCGCGGTTGCAGCCTCTCTCTCACCGGTCACGACCCTTATGCTGAGCCTGTTCACGCCCTCGATCAAAGGAATGAAAGAGAGTCTCACAACAACCGATTCATCCTCGCTCTTCCAATTCGCCGGAGTCGTTGCGAGGATTCGGGCTTCGTCGGCCAGCTCGACCCGGGTCGTCTTTCCTGCCATTCCCAGCGCGCGAAGAGTGACCTGTATGGCGGTCGAGCATCCCAGCATCGCTTTGCCATCACCGGCTATCGAGTTGATGGCGACCTCGGGCCCTGTGGATGAAGCAGGTTCCAATGTCACAAAGATCGGCGCGGCAGAGTATTTACCATACAACTCGGCAAGTCGCACAGCCCCGGCGGCAGTTTGTGAGGCGATCACTATAGCCGCGCAATCTTGAGCTCGTTCGAATTCGGGAGGCGGTTCGGGGCTCATCTCAACCTGAAAGCGGTCATTGAGCCGGTCATCTTGAAGAAGCCTTTCGACATTGCGCGAATGCGAAGCGTCCCCGACGATATAAAGCCTGCTGCCTGTTGTGCGTGAGATGATGATGGTCGCGTCGAGCGCGAAAAAAAGGAGGGCCAGGGTAGTGACGGTACGGATCACGGTAACGGTGATCTTGAACAGACGGTTTTGCAATGCGAGGCCGGAGTAGCAAAACCAGGCCACAGGCGTCAACACGGCTACCGAGAGCAAAAGCGCTGCCCATAGAGGGAGGTTGAAGTCGATCAAGACCGGTTTCAAGACAGGACCAGGATCATTGCGCGTCGGCAGGGCCGTACATTATTGCGGATGCCTCGACAGCCGGATGGAATGAATCGGGCCTGTCGAGCTGTTTATCGAACATACAGATGCGATTTCTTCCGGTCAGCTTCGCCCTGTAAAGCGCCTGATCCGCCTTCTGGAGCAATTCGAGCGCAGTCGTCCCGTCCTCGGGGAACGAAGCGACGCCCAGGCTGATGGTTATATACATCTTCTGGTCGGGGTCGGTCGTCGAAGCCGGGAATGGATGCTGCTCGACGGTCTGCCGTATCCGCTCTGCTATACTAAAGCCGTTCTCACGCGAGGCGTAGATGTATGCGAAGTACTCTTCCCCACCATATCTCGCTGCCAGGTCGGCGCTGCCTACAACATCCCGTATTATATGTCCGACCTCTCGAATGGTCTGGCTGCCGACGAGATGGCCCCGGCCATCGTTTACGCGCTTGAAGAAATCTATGTCTGCCATCAATACGCTGATCGTCTGAGGGCTGCTGCTCGTGGCTGCCTGTTGAACGGCCCTGTCGAGGTCGGCGAAGAGGCTGCGGCGCGAGCGGAGGCCGGTTAACTCGTCGCGCTGCGTCATCTCGTGGAGTCGCTCCTGAAACTCCGCCTCGAATTCGTCAAGCATGGCGAATTTCATCAAGTGCTTGCCGATCTTTATCTTGTCGCCGTCCTGTAGAAGCTGCTGAGAGCTGACGCGCGAGCCGTTCAGAAATGTGCCGTTGGTCGAGCCGAGATCGTTTATGTAATACTCCGCGCAGCCGTCTTCGACCTCAAGCCGGACTATCTCGGCGTGCTGGCGGGAGGCTACCTCGTCCGAGAGCACGACATCGCAATGAGACCCGCGCCCGATGACCATCTGAGGCTTATCGAGCTGGACAGTCAGGCCGAGACGATGGCCCTGCAAGATAACAAGGACAGGCCTCTTGGCAGACGCCCTCTGTATGTCCTTGATCGTAAGCTTTAATGTGTGTTCAGTGTCGCCCACCAGTTATCACCTTCGATTTGCGTAATATACCAATAACATTCGTTTTAAAGCAATTAAGAAGACAGAAGCCAGAAGCCAGAAGTTCGTAGAGACAGTTTCTGACTGCCGTCACTCGGCTTCAATCGAGAGATGATGCGAAGAATTACGGCTTCTGGCGTCTGGATTCTGGCTTCTGTCTTCTGGATTCTGGCTTCTGGCTTCTAGCCTGGCCGGTGTAAACTATCTGACCGTGCGAAGGGGACAGATTCTTTTAGCGGGGAGGCAGCCTGTTTTCGATAAACCTGTTAACGGTCCGGCAGTAAGGAGCGTCTTTGTGGGTGACGAAGGACAGGGATGAGCAATTTAGAGATGACCGTCTATTCCTCGTGGTTAGGCAAAACCGAGCCCGCAGTTGACCCGGCTGAGACCTGTCTCTCCGAGGAGGCTTTGCTGGTCGAGGCGGTGCGACGCGGCGATGAGGATGCATTTGGCAGGCTCTATGCTCTATATGCGCCGATGGTGCATGGGATACTGGTGGCCAGGGTCCCCTGGAGCGAGGTCGACGATCTTGTCCAGGACGTTTTTATGGTTGCGTTCAGAAAGCTTTCGAGCCTGCGCGATAGCCGGGCATTCGGGGGCTGGATTGCGATGATAGCCCGCAACCGCGCGATGGACTTCCATCGCAGCTCTCGCAAGACCGAAGAGCTTCAGGACGACCTGGCGCATCACACCCAGTATGAAGCGGAGGCAGAGGCGACGAAGGCGCTGGCAATAATACGCGAGCTTCCCGAAGCCTACCGCGAAACGCTTGTGCTGAGGCTTGTTGAAGGGATGACCGGGCCTGAGATAGCTGCGCGAACCGGTCTCACACCCGCTTCTGTCCGGGTTAATTTGCATCGCGGAATGAAGTTGCTTCGTGAGAAGCTCGGAATGGAGAATGCGGTATGAGCGACGATTATCTGTGGGACGGCTCCGGCGAGCCCGACCCTGAAATTGAGAAACTCGAACGGCTGCTCGGCAAGTACCGGTATCAGCCGAAACCTGTAGCGATGCCGGTTCGACCTCGCCGTTTTTTTGATCGAAGGCTGGCCGTTGCGGCAGCGATCATCCTGGTGGCGCTGGCCGGTATATGGATGGCCGGGCTTAGAGATAATGGCCCGGGCCAGCCCGGTCAGGAGATGGCGGGTGGACCGACTGACGTGCCGCCCGAGGCTCCAGGTGCCGCTCCCGCGCCTGTGCCTGAGAGCACGCCGGTCCCGAAAGAGAATATCGAGCCGTTGCAGGCTGTTAATAAGATAAAGGCGCGAAAGGTTATCCCCGAGTCTAAGATCGATCTGCCGGAATGGGACATCGAGCAAGCGGTGGAAGAGAGCGTCTTTCCCGATGAGACGAGCGTGATCGCAATGAGCCAGCAGTTCAACGAATCTGACCCCGCTCAGGAGACGGCGCGGCACATTGAAAAGGCTCAAATGTTGCTTCAGGCGTTCAAGAACGCTACAAGCGAAGGCAACTCGCAGGTCTTCGATGTCGAGTATGAGAAGGAGAGGTCGAGAGAGCTTGTCTTCAAGAATATCGTGCTCAGGCGCGGAGCCGAGGCCCGTAATAATTATCCGGTCGAGGAGGTACTGGCCAGCCTTGAGCCGATACTGCTCGACATCGCCAACCTGCCGGCCTCGCCCTCGAAAGAGGAGATGCGCCAGATCGTAGAGCGCATGCAGAAGATGGAGATAGTTGCGACATTGCAGGTCCATTCCGGACTGCTGGCCATACAGAATCAATAATTCATAACGGACGGAGAAAAATATGTACCGCATTGATAAACCTACAAGCATAGCTATGCGCGGAAGCGGCATTTCAATACCGGGCCTTGCGGCGCTTCTTATCGCAATCACGCTGCTGCTGCCCGCGACCGTTCTCGGCGGCGGCGCGGGGCAGGACCTGGAAAAACTCAACCGGTTCGTTCAGACTACGACCAGCACGAACAGCGCCGCAATAAAGGTGTTCCGCGACGGGCGCGACCAGATACAGGAAGGCGAGTGGAGCAAAGCCGCAGAGACTTTCAGCGGGTTCCTCCGCGCCTACCCTTCGGATAAGAATGTCGACGCCGCGCTCTACTGGCTCGGACTTGCGTTGATGAAGCAGACAAAGTATCAGGAGTCTATCGAATCGCTCAAACGGCTCGTGACCGAATACCCCCAATCGAGCTGGAAGAATGACGCCACCGCCCTGCTGCTCCAGATAGCAGCAGTCACACGCGAATCCATACCCGAAATAGAGCAACAACTCAGGGAGACCGAAGATGAGACGATGAAGATCATCGCGCTTCAGAGCCTGTTTCAATCCAACCCCGACCGCGCCGCTGAGTTTGCGGCGGACTTTCTGAAACCGGATTCAAAAGCGGGCCGCCGTCTCAAAGAGAATGCCCTCAACATGCTCGGCCAGTACAGAGGCAAGCAATCGGCGGCCATATTTCTCAGCGTCGCCCGCAGCAACCAGGACATGAAGCTTAGAAGGTCTGCTATCTACTGGATCGGCAGGACCGGAGACGAAAGCGTGCTCAACGGGCTGAAAGATATGGCAGTGACGGCGACCGAAAGAGAGATTGCCCGCGCGGCGGTCGGCGCCATCGGTCAGCAGTCGGGACAGCGCGCGAACGAGCTTCTCGTAGAGATTGCCCGCACCGCCACCTCTATGGATCTTCGCAAGGCGGCGATCGAGACGCTCGGAATGCGAAGCGGCGAAGTCATCGTCGATGAGCTTATGAAGATCTATAACGCAGACCAGAACCCGGAGATTCGCAAGACGGTCGTTCACGCGCTTTCGAGAAGGGGAAACGTTTCGGTCAAGACGAGGCTGCTTGAGATAGTGCGCTCGAACGCGGATGTCGAAGTGCGCCGCGAGGCCATTCATTCGATAGGGCGAAGGACGGACGAATCGAATGTCGACGATCTCATAAGGATTTATGATGCGGAGACCGATGAGCAGATTCGACGGTCGGTCCTCTCCGCCCTCTCGATGACAAAGGGGGAGCGGGCCACGGCCAAGATAGCGGAGATCGCTGGCACTGCGGATAACGTCAGGGTGCGACGAGAGGCTATGAACGCTCTTTCTCGCCGCGACCCGCAGCAGGCCATAAATGTCCTGATCAAGTTATACGGGACCGAAAAGAACGACGAAGTGAAGAGCGAGATCATAACGGCGCTTGCGCGGCTTGCGCCAAAGCCGGTCGCGGGTCAGGCGGACCAGGATGCCGCTACGCGAAAGATTGCCGATATAGCTCGCAACGATCCCAATCCGCAGCTTAGAGAGACGGCTATCTATGTGATGGTGCGGCGTCTCGGCCCCGGAGACCAGGCCGTTGCGACGGTCATACAGTTCTATGATGCTGAAAAGAGCGAGCCTATGAAGGAGCGGCTTCTGAGCATCCTCGGGAGATCGACGAACAAGGCCGCTCTCCGGAAGCTTATGGAGGTAGCAAAGAGCGACAGCTCGCTCAATCTGAGAAAGGCCGCCGTGACATATCTGGGCCGAAGCAAGGACCCGGAAGCGCAAAAGTTCATCGAGGAGATACTGAAGTAACCCGATACCGGCTTCAGACAGGATTAACAGATTCCTGTTTATCCTGTTAATCCTGTCCGTTTCTTCCGTGGCCTTATCTGGTTCACGGATGTGGGGGATAGTATGCTAAAAAGAACCTGTCTGTTTACGATGATTTCCTGCGCCGTGCTGACCACGGTAACGATAGCAATCGCTCAGCGCGAGTCGTTTATCAAAGTTGAGGGGCCTGATCTTCGGGGGAGGATCGATTCAGCCTCAAAGCAGGCACGCTCCGCCGGTCAGCCCTTCTACTGGACGGCCTACTCGTTCGATGTGAGGCCCGGGGTCGCCGTCGACGTCGAGCTGACCGATTTTCGCGGTACGACGAACTCGGTATCGGGGACGAGCATCTCGATAGGCACCTCGCGCGGGGTCACTATCGAGACTCGAAACCTCGGCGTCTTTCTGCTTCACGACGCGAACGCGAACGCTATCACCCGGCTCGAAATCTATAACCTTGACCGCGAGCGCGAATACAGCCGCTATCCCGTCTACTGGCTCGGCAGGGCGATGAATGAAGAGAGCCTGACCTTGCTTAAAGGGGTCGTCTCGTCATCGCAGAAGTCCAACGTAAGCGAGCACGCGGTCATGGCGATTGGCCTCCACGACGACCCGCAGGTTTCCGCCATACTCAAAGACTTCGTTCGAAGCTCCGAGCGGGAGAAGGTCCGGTCTTCTTCCGTCTTCTGGCTCGGACAGATCGGCGGCGAGCAGCAATTCCTGGCCGACATTGTGCGGAACGAACGCGAATCAACAGAGATGCGAAAGAAGGCGGCGTTCGCCATAGGGGTGAGCAAGGACGCGACGGCGCTTTCAACGCTGCAAGGTCTCTACGCGAGCGTTACCCAGAGGGAGATCAAACGCCAGATCATATTCGCCGCGTCGATAAACGAGAACAAGGATGGGGCCGTTGACTTCCTCGTCAACATAGCCAGCAGCGACCCCGACATCGAATGCAAGAAACAGGCGCTGTTCTGGCTTGGCCAGAGGGCGGGGGAACGCAGCCTTCAGGTTCTGGGCGATGTGGTGAACAGTAATGATGCCGACACCGAAGTGCAGAAGCAGGCGGTCTTCTCGATAAGCCGCAGGCCGAAAGATGAGGCGATCCCGCTGCTTATCAAGATTGCCAAGACCCATCCGAAGGCCGAGGTCCGCAAACAGGCGCTCTTCTGGCTGGGCAGGAGCGGCGACGAAAGGGCGCTCGAGCTTTTCAAGGAGATACTCTCGAAGTAATTCAGATCCTTCCGTTGGTAGACTGCAAAGTGATCCTCCGCGCGGGCTGGTCTCTTATCCAGCCCGCTTTTTTTAGGATGATTTTTAACGATCAATGTCGAAATAACCGCAGAGGACGCAGAGGTATCATTCGATCCTCTGCGCACCTGCGGCGTCCTCTGCGATTAGAATGCTTTTGTCCTCTCCCGTAACGATTCTGGTCAAACTTGACGCGCATATATGCGCTCACTACAATCACAGTGGAAAAGACAGGAGCATGCCTGGTGGCCAGAGCAAGAAACAACGATCAGCACGGTAATGATTGCCTCGGAATCGAGAGAGTGGCTGAAGCGAACCTGCCGACCGAGATCGGCTGTTTCCGTATCGTAGGTTTTGTAGGAAAAGGAACGGGCGAAGAGTTCGTCGCACTCGTAAAAGGTCAGCTCGATGCGGAGACTCCGAGCCTCGTGCGTATTCATTCGCAATGTCTGACGGGCGACGTGTTTCACTCGATCAAATGCGATTGCGGCAGGCAGCTCCAGTACGCTATGCAGAGGATCGAAGAAGAGGGCCACGGCGTTATCATCTATCAGCAACAGGAAGGGCGAGGCATCGGGATAATAAATAAGATACGCGCCTATGCGCTTCAGGACGCCGGACAGGACACCGTCGAAGCGAACCTCTCGCTCGGATTCGAGGCCGATCTGCGGCAGTATGAATGCTGCGCCGAGATCGTCAAGCAGCTCGGGCTTCGTCGCGTCAAGGTGATGTCAAACAACCCTGACAAGATAGCAGCCCTTCGCGCCGCAGGTATAGAGATTGTAGAGCGGGTGCCTATCGAGCTTGAGCCGAATCCGAGGGCCCTAAATTATCTCAAGACAAAAAAAGAGAAGATGGGGCACCTTCTCGAAAACCTCGATCCCAAGGGCAAAGCCCTCCTCTAAATGAACAGGATTAACAGGATTGAAAAGAGAAATCTGTCAATCCTGTCAATCCCGTCTATTCTAAGGCCGGGATGGTGTTGGGCCGGGCCGCTGCGGGACCGGCGGCATCGCCTCTTTTGCGAAGCGCGGCAGCAGTTCATCGCGCATTGCCAGTTGATAGACAGCCGCCGCTATGACTATGGCCGATTTCTTGGCATCGTCTTCGATGATTCTTTCATAGGTGTCGAGATTCGTGTGCCAGGTATATGTGCCATATTCTATGGGGTCCTGAGCCGTCCCTATTCCTGGAAGGCCGGCCTGATTGAAAGACGTATGATCAGACCCGCCGAGCCCACGGCTCTTGGTTGCGATGCTTCCTGCTACGCCGAGGTCTTCATACGGGGCGACTGCCTGGCGCAGAACCGTCGCAGCCTCCGGCGGGCCGAAGACTGAAAATCCGCGCGCGCGGCCCGTCCCCGAGTCTATATTGAAGTATCCCCCGAGCTTGAAGTAATCGGGTTTTGGCTCCTCGAAAGAGCCGAAATGCTTTTTGACGTATGCCTGCGAGCCGAGCAGCCC
>DASTET010000579.1:0-4427 GCA_035709445.1 Blastocatellia bacterium
CGCAGGCGGCGTCGAGGGCGGCGAGCGATGCCTGCTCTTTGCCTTCGAAGAGAGCCGCGAGCAGCTCTTTCGCAACTCTAGCGGATGGGGGATGGACTTCAGACAGATGGAAGAGGACGGGAAGCTGAAAGTCGTCTGCGCCTACCCGGAGACGGCGGGGCTTGAAGACCACCTCATTACCATGAAGGAGGTGCTCGAAGAGTTCAAACCTAACCGGGTGGCGGTCGATTCGCTTTCGGCGCTCGAACGGGTCTCCACGGTCAAAGGGTTTCGCGAGTTCGTCATCAGCCTCACTTCCTTCATCAAGCACCTTGAGATCGCAGGGCTGTTCACCGCCACCACGACCAGCCTGATGGGGGGCACTTCGATCACCGAAACTCATATCTCCACAATCACCGACTCGATCATATTGCTGAGATACGTTGAGATATTCGGCGAGATGAAGCGCGGACTGACCGTGCTCAAGATGCGCGGATCGATGCACAACAAGGACATACGCGAGTTCACGATAGACAACAAAGGGATGCACATCGGCGAGGCTTTTCGCAACGTCGTCGGCATCCTCGCCGGCCACCCGCAGCATCTCACGCCTGCTGAGATGGACCGGCTGGGGGATCTTTTTAACGAGTGACGGGATTCCTTGATGGCTACCGAACGATCTATGGGTATTAAGAGTCAGACCATGGGTGACCAGCAGAACGATCCGAGCGATCTGCTCGAACAACGCACCCGCGAGCTGGAGGCAAGCGAGGCGCGTTTCCGAAACGTCATATCTAAAATCGCTGACGGCATAATCATAACAGACCGAGAGGGCATAGTGCGCTTCATCAACCCGGCTGCCGAATCGCTCTTCGACCGGACAGCCGAAGAGCTGATCGGCACCGTCTTCGGCTTCCCCGTGGTCGCGGGCGAGACGACCGAGATCGATATCCTTCGCCGTGGCGGGCAAACGGTCGTCGCCGAGATGCGCGTAGTCGAGACCGATTGGGAAGCAGAGAAAGCATACCTCGCATCGCTGCGCGACATCACAGACCGGAAACGCGTCGAAGCCCAGCGCGCCAGGCTCATACGCGAGCAGGCCGCCCGCGCCGAGGCCGAAGCCGCAACCGCCAACCTCGCTTTTCTGGCCGAAGCGAGCGAAACGCTCGCCTCATCGCTCAATTATGAAGTCACGCTCGCGCGGCTCGCGCGGCTCGCGGTCCCCTTCCTGGCCGATTACTGCATAGTCGACATGGTCGAAGAGGACGGCTCGCTCCGCCAGATAGCGGTCGCCCACGCGGACCACTCGAAAGAGGAGTTGCTGCGCGAGCTCAGACGGCTCTACCCGTTCGATATGAACGCATCCTACGGCGTGACCAGAGTCGTGCGGTCGAAACAGCCGGAGATCGTGCGAGAGATCGACGGCGCGCGGCTCGAAGCGATGGCGCGCGACCAAAAGCAGCTAGAGCTGATGCGGGAGCTCGCTTTCAAGTCTTATATCATCGTCCCCCTGCTGATAAACGAGAAGGCAATCGGCGCGATATCGCTCGTCCTGTCCGACAGCGATCGCAGGTACAGAGACGAACACCTGGCGCTGGCCGAGGACCTCGCCCGGCGGGCCTCGCTCGCCGTAGAGAACACGAGGCTATATCGCCAGGCGCAGCAGGCCAGCCGTCTCAAAGACGAGTTTCTTGCGACAGTCTCGCACGAATTGCGGACCCCTCTTAACGCCATTCTCGGATGGGCGCACATGCTGCGCAAAGGGATCGCCAACCCCGATCGCGCCATCGAGACCATAGAGCGCAACGCAAAGGCGCAGGCCCAGATTATAGAAGACCTGCTCGACGTGTCGCGCATTATAACCGGTAAGCTCACGCTCAAGCCCTCCCCCATCGATGTCTCCGAAGTGGTGCACGCTGCTGTCGAAGCGATGCGCCCGGCGGCTGACGCAAAGGGCATCAGGCTGCAACTGGAGGCAGGCGGGTCAGCCGAGCCCATATGGGGCGATGCGGACAGGCTGCAACAGGTCATCTGGAACCTGTTGTCGAATGCCATCAAGTTCTCTCCCAAAGATGCGAGCGTCACGGTCACGCTCAGGCGAGTCGAGGGCGATGTCGAGATCGCTGTGAGCGACACCGGCAAAGGAATAAGCCGCGACTTCCTGCCATACGTTTTCGACCGCTTCCGCCAGGCCGACGGCTCTATCACGCGCGAGCACAGCGGGCTAGGGCTGGGGCTGGCGATAGCCCGCCACCTCGTAGAGATGCACGGCGGGACGATCCGGGCCGAAAGCGAAGGAGAGGGCCTCGGCGCATGCTTTACTGTGAGAATCCCCCGCCTGTAATAATTCAGGGAGAAACCAGAGATGAACACAGATAAACACGGATGATCCGTGTTCATCTGTGTTCATCTGTGGTTTTATCTTTGCCTCGAATCAAACTAGAATAGGGCGCATGCGGGCGCGGTATAACGGATTTGCTATCTGGCGCGACAGAGCGTTTCCCTATCTTCTCGTCTCGCCCTCGATAGCGGTGCTCGCCGCGCTTTCAATATATCCCCTGTTTTATGCGATCAAGATCAGCCTTCAAGCGGGCGCGGGCGAATCGGCGCGGTGGTCGCTCGCCAATTTCGCGCGGCTTGCGTCGGACCAGTTCTTTCTGGCCGCGCTCTGGCACACATTCATTTATGCGGCGGTCGCGCTCACCTTCGAGTTCTTTCTTGGGCTCGCGCTCGCCCTGCTCCTCGACCGCCCGCTCAGAAGTCGCGGCCTTTTTCGAGCTTTGCTGCTCATCCCGATGATGCTGCCTCCGGTCGTTGTAGGCGTAGTCTGGCGGCTTATGCTCAATCCCAATTTCGGCGCGATCAACGGCACATTAAAGGCCGCCGGAGCCGATACCGAAAGCCTCACCTGGACCGCCTCGCCCGGCCTTGCGCTCCTGTCGGTCATAGCCGTAGACATCTGGCAATGGACCCCTTTCATGTTTCTCGTCCTTCTCGCCGGGCTTCAGGCCATACCGCAGGAGCCTTACGAGGCCGCCATGATCGATGGGTCGAGCGCGTGGCAGACCTTCAGGTACGTGACGCTGCCGCTGCTGAGGCCCGCGATACTGATCGCCCTCCTGCTCAGGACCATGGACCTGCTGAGGGTCTTCGACCAGATATTCATACTGACCGAAGGCGGCCCGGGGTTCGCCACCGAGACCGTAAGCCTCTACATCTACCGCACCGCCTTCCGCTTCTTCGATTTCGGTTACGCGACGGCCATGTCGTTCGCGCTTCTGCTGCTCACAAACATCATCAGCCTGATCTACATACGCCTGCTTCAAAGACAGGAGGCCGCGTGAAGGGGGCCGGGCGATGGCTCAGATACGCGGCGCTGTTCGTGGCCGTGCTCGCGGCGCTCGCGCCCGTCTACTGGATGGTGACGATATCGCTCAAGAGCGAAGTAGATCAGTTCGCCGCGCCGCCGCGATGGCTCTTCTTCAGCCCGACTCTCGCGCATTATACAGACGCATTCTGGTCCCGCTCGTTCGGCGGGTATCTCGTGACAAGCCTCGTGGTATCGACGCTCTCTACGGCGTGCGCGGTAATTCTGGGGACGCTTGCGGCATACGCGCTGGCGCGGTTCCGGCTGCCCGCGAAGATGGATCGCAGGCTCTCGCTTTGGATATTATCGACCCGTATGTTTCCCCCGATAGTCACCGCCGTGCCGCTGTTTCTCATGATGCGCGACCTGCGGTTGTTGAACACCCTGGCCTCGCTTGTGATCGTCTATACCGCGTTGAATCTCCCGTTCGTCGTCTGGATGATGCGAGGTTTTTTCCAGGAGCTGCCGCGCGAGCTAGAAGAAGCGGCGATGGTCGACGGCGATTCGCGGCTCGGCGCGCTTGTGCGCGTCGTGCTCCCGCTCGCAGCGCCCGGGCTTGCGGCGACGAGCGTGTTCTGTCTGATCATGTCGTGGAACGAGTTTCTGCTGGCGCTCGTGCTGACGCAGACTGACAGGGCCATGACGCTGCCCGTGGGGATCGCCGGGCGCGTGACCCAGTACGAGATCGAGTGGGGAGTTATGAGCGCCGCCGGGGTAGTCGCCATGCTGCCGATACTCGTATTCGCGCTCGCGGTCCAGCGTTACCTCGTGCGCGGCCTCTCGCTCGGCGCGATAAAAGAATGATGGCTCGGTATGGACGTTAAATTCGTAAATGTGATCAAGCGGTTCGGCTCGTCAGTAGCCGTGGATCGTTTGAACCTTGAGATAAACGACGGCGAGTTCGTGGTCCTGCTCGGCCCGTCAGGCTGCGGAAAGACGACCACGCTCCGTATGCTTGCCGGGCTCGAAGAGGCTACATCGGGCGACATATTTATCGGGCAGGAGAGAGTCAACCGCGTTCCTGCCCGGTATAGAGACGTCGCCATGGTCTTTCAAAACTACGCGCTCTATCCTCATATGA
>DASTET010000580.1:0-3861 GCA_035709445.1 Blastocatellia bacterium
GAAGCCAGAAGTCAGAATCTTTCGCTTAATCTCTCGATTGATGCCGTAAAAGAGGACGGGCTAAGTCTCGACACTCTTCTGGCTTCCGGCTTCTGACTACTGGCTTCCTATTATGCGCCGGAGCTTGCGGCGGAACTCGCGCGGATCGACGCGGTGTTTGAACACCTTTATCCCGTTTATAAGCACTACGGGTATGTCGTACCCGTATTTCTCGACGAGCGCGGGGTCCGAGTCGATGTTGATCTCTTCGAGCGTAAAAACCTCGCCGGGCGAAATTGAGCGTATGGCGGATTTTGCCTCGTCGCAGAGGTGGCATCCGGGCCTGGTGTATAGGGTCACTGTCGCTTTTTTCATGACGGGAGGTATAATACCGCAGCAGAAGCCAGAAGTCAGAAGTCAGAACAGTTGTATGAAGTTGTTGTTATGAGCCGCGCACATTTACCCCGTTTTATGCTTCTGGCTTCTGGCTTCTGACTTCTGGCTTCTATTTTCCCGTTGCTTGACAATGTGGATATTCGCATGCTACATACGAAACAATTCATTATAAAAGAAGTCTAAGCACACGCAGGGACAGGTTCAATGGAGAGCTTTCGACTGAATTCATACAGTATAAGTCGGCGAGGCGCGTCCGGCGTCTCTTGGTACAGGACTGGTTATCATCGTCTCTTAAATCATAGAGGCACTCATGGAGAGCTCCGGCATGGATACCGTTCAGGATACAAGCCAAAGAGTTGAGGGTGAGGAGAAACCGAAAGTAACGACACCGCCACCGAAAGCCGTGGCGACAACCGCAGACAAAACAGCAAAGCCTGCTCGTCCCGCAGTGGGGAGTTCGGCGGCGGCCAAGACCAAAACGGTCCAAAGCGAACCGCCTCCCGACCCGGTTAATACGATGCGCCGTCGCATCACCTGGATTGCTATTGGTGGATTTCTTGCCACCTGTTTCTTAATGTTTCTGCGGTTTTTCCTCCCACGCACTCTGTTCGAGCCCAGCACCGTCTTCCGCATAGGATATCCTTCAGACTTCGGCTTCGGCGTAGACACCAAGTTCCAGCAGGACTATCGCATCTGGGTCGTGCGCAACGCCGAGCGTCTCTTTGTGATCTTTGCGCGGTGCACGCACCTGGGCTGCACGCCTGACTGGAAACAGAGCGAGAACAAGTTCAAGTGCCCGTGCCATGGCAGCGGATTCACGAGCGAGGGGATAAACTTCGAGGGACCCGCCCCGCGGCCTATGGACCGCGCGTACGTTGAGCTTGATCCGTCGGGGCAGATCGTCGTCGATACGAGCCGGCTCTATGAATGGCCTAAAGGGGAGATCAGCGAGTTCGACGATCCTGGCGCATTCATACGGGTGTAGCCGGGGTATCTGCTTAGTGCCGCAGCTTACTATCGTCATCATGAATTTTGAATGCTATCAAGCGCAGGCGTGGCCCATCGCTTCGGCTCCGATAGCAATCTGTTCCGCTTCGTTTTCGCCTGGGGGTAAAAATGGAACCTGACAAGCCTGATACGACCGATAAGACAGAAGCGAAGTCGACGACCGGCGTCGGTCTTGTGGAGCGCGTGCGCGAAGGGGTCAAAGAAGACCTTGAGATGCTGAAGGCCAAGGCCAGCAAGGAGAACATCAGGGAAGAGCTGAACAACCTCAAAGAGCCAACGCGGACCCAGCTCTACAAATCGATGTTTCGCGTCAAGCACGAGCCGACGCCCCGCGCCCGCTCGCTCGGCGTGCTGACGAACGTCTTCCTGCACCTCCACCCGGCAAAGGTCAATCGCGACGCCGTGCGCTTCAGCTATACGTGGGGGATGGGCGGGATCACCTTCTACCTCTTCATAGTCCTCACCTTCACGGGGATACTCCTTATGTTCTACTACCGCCCCGTAAAGGGGATGGCCTATCAGGACATACTCTACCTCGAAAACGACGTGCCTTTCGGGAAGCTTCTGCGCAACATGCACCGCTGGGGCGCGCACCTTATGGTGATAACGACCTGGCTCCATATGTTCCGCGTGGTGCTTACGGGCTCATACAAGACGCCGCGCGAGTTCAACTGGTGCATAGGCGTGTTGCTTCTCGTGCTCACTATGCTTTTGAGCTTTACCGGATACCTTCTGCCCGACGACCAGCTGGGGTTCTGGGCGGTGACCGTGGGCACGAACATGGCGCGCGCGACCCCGCTTTTCGGGCACGAAGGCCCGTTCGGACCGCAGCTCGGTATGACTCCGTATAACGACGTGCGGTTCGGGCTGCTGGGCGGATCGATAGTCGATGCGAACGCGCTGCTGCGCAGCTACATCTGGCACTGCATAGCGATCCCTGTGATCGTCAGCGTGCTTCTGGCCGTCCACTTCTGGCGCGTGCGCAAGGACGGCGGCATATCGGGGCCTGCGCCGGTCCAGCTCGAAACCGAGATGAGAGCGCCGGGCGCAAGGTCGGTCAAGGCACAGGTGAAATAGGGAGCAGGGTCTGGGGTCGGGGGTCAGGGCTTTGGTGTCAATAGCCTATTGAATGCTGAATGCTTAATCACCGACATAATGATTACTGGCAAACAAGTCCTGACCCCAGACCCCAGACCCCTGCCCCCTGACTTGGAGGTGTTATGGATTGGCATCAATTATGGGAGATAACTTCGGCGCCGGACAATATACCGATTGTGGCGATGCTCTTTCTCGTGCCGTTCTTTACGTGGCTCGGTTTCCGCCAGGCGATAGCCAACGACCGGCTGATAGTCGACCTTGAGGGCGACACGAAGCTTGCGAAGACGCATCACCGAAAGACCTGGCCCTGGCAGCCGCACTGGGCGCGCGAGCTTCACGTCTGGCCCTACCTGCTCAGGATAGAGTTCCTGGCCGTCATCATCGTGACGGTCATACTCTTCGTCTGGTCGATCACGCTCAACGCGCCGCTCGAAGAACCGGCAAACCCCAACCTGACGATGAACCCGTCGAAGGCGCCCTGGTACTTTCTGGGGTTGCAGGAGATGCTGGTCTATTTCGACCCGTGGATCGCGGGCGTGGTGATGCCGACGCTTATGATCTTCGGGCTGATGGCCTTCCCCTATGTCGATTCGAATCCGCTCGGGGTGGGCTATTACACCTGGCGGCAGCGCAAGGTGGCGATAGGCGCGTTCCTCGTAGGGTTCGGGACCTGGATCATCCTGATCTTCATTGGCACTTTTATACGCGGACCGGGATGGGTATGGTTCTGGCCCGGCCAGACCTGGGACCACAACTACGTGCCTTATGAAGTCAACCGCGACCTGCCCGACATATTGGCGTCGTGGGGGCTCACTTTTATCGGGGTCCAGCCGTGGAAGGGGCTTTTCGGCGTGATAGTCGTAGGGCTGTTCTTCGCCGTGGCGGGATTTCTGACCCACAAGCTGATCACCTTCAGCAGCTTTGAGAAGAAGATATTCGAGCGAACCTCGATGTTGCAGTATCTGACGTTCCAGTTCTTCGCGATTACGATACTCTGGGCGCTGCCTGCGAAGCTTCTGGCGCGGCTGCTGTTTCGCATCAAGTATGTCATGGTCACACCGTGGTTCAATATATAGAGTTTTTGGAGAATCAAGATGGCTGACAATGTCGGTAACGAGCAATTGGAAAAAAGGGTGGAGACTCCTGCGCCGGACCCGATAGCCGAAAAGTCTATGAGCGGCCCGCTGGTCGTGTTTTCGTTCCTGCTGATCCTGACGCTGGTCTGGTCGCTATACGACGAGGTCTTTGGACAGCGCCCGTGGAGGTCTTACCAGAGCGAATTCGTCGACCGCTATACGACCTATCTTGAAAAGATCAGGAGGCCCCAGGGCGAGGCCGAAAAAGAGATCAGGTCTTCCGCCGAGTATCAGGAGCTTGAGC
>DASTET010000581.1:0-2767 GCA_035709445.1 Blastocatellia bacterium
GCGAGGACCGTGTCAGCCTCCATCTCGATCATGTCCTGGTAGCGGAGACCTATCGCGCGGAAATACTCGGTCCATGCCACATCGTAATAGGTCAGATAATTGCCGTTGAACACTATGCCCTGAAGATCGGTCTCGGCAAAACGGACCCTGAGCTTGTGATGGAATCTGAAATCTGTCTTCACGGGCAACAATGATAGTCTAGCGAGTCAAAAACAGTCTAGCGAGTCTGGCGAGTCGGGAGTCTAGCGAGTCCCGCTTGTGACTGTGCTGATTATTTTGCATTATCTGGTTTGAGCGAGGTCTGTCTTTAGAGCGACTCGCCAGACTCGCCAGACTGTTTCAGGAGGCAAAGCTTTGATCGTACCACTCAATGAATACGACTTTCTCAAGCGCGCGCTCGTCGCGCACGCGACGAAAGAGGCCGTCGTGTGCGGGCAGGTAAGGCTCACATATCGCCAGTTCGGCGAGCGCGTCGACCGCTGGGCCAATATGATGCGCGGCCTCGGCGTAGAAAAGGGCGACCGCGTGGCGGTGCTTTCGCAAAACTGTCACCGGATACTCGAAGCCTATTTCGGCACTCCCGTCCTCGGCTCGATACTGATGCCGCTCAACTTCCGGCTCATCCCGGATGACTTCGAATACATCCTGAACCACGGCGGAGCAAAGGTGATCGTAGTCGAAGAGGGGCTCACGCACCTGATCGATCAGATACGCGACAGGCTGGAAACGGTCGAGCACTTCATTATCGCCCGTCACGACGGAATCGGGGCGGCGGATGCGGGCGAGTGGAAGGATTACGAGACGCTGCTCGGCGACGCTCCGAGCGAACGGCCCGCTCCCGCCGATATAGAAGAGAATGAGCCTTCTGCGCTGCTCTACACTTCGGGCACGACGGGCCGACCCAAAGGCGTCATGCTCACTCACCGTAACCTGTACATTAATGCCATGAATTCAATCTGTGAATTCGGCATACATGAAAACGAGGTCTACCTGCACACCCTCGCGCAGTTTCATTGCAACGGCTGGGGCGTGCCCTATGCGGTGACAGGGATGGGAGGCACGCACGTAATAATAAAGAAATTCGAGCCCGCAGCCTTCTTCGATCTGGTCTCACGCGAGCGAGTCAGCTTTGCCGCCATGCCGCCGACGATGATCAACATGGCGTTGAATCATCCGCTCAGCAATGAGCAGATGGCCTCTCTTCCTCGCAGCATGAAAGTGGCCACGGCAGGGTCAGCCCCGCCGCTTGCCACCATACAGGGCGCGCAGGAGAGGTTCGGCTGGCGTGTGATTCAAATCTACGGGCTCACGGAGACTTCGCCTTTCCTGACCGTCTCCAAGATCAAGCCCTACATGCAGGACTGGCCTGCGGAACAAAAGTGCCGCGTGCAGGCAAAGACGGGCTACCCGATGATAGGAGTCGAGATACGCGTCGTCGACGATGACGGAAACGATGTGAAGCCCGATAGCGGCGAGGTCGGCGAAGTCATAGCGCGCTCGAACGTGGTGATGGCAGGCTACTGGCGGCAGCCCGAAGCGACCGACGCGGTCATAGTCGACGGCTGGTTTCACACCGGGGATATGGCCCTGGCCGACAGCGAAGGCTACATCGAAGTCGTCGACCGCAAAAAAGACCTGATCATATCGGGCGGCGAGAACGTCTCTTCAATAGAGGTCGAAGGTCTTCTCTACAAACACGCCGCAGTGCTCGAAGCGGCGGTGATCGCCGCGCCCGACGAGCGATGGGGCGAAGTTCCTTATGCGATCGTAGTGTTAAAGGGCGGCGCTCAGGCGAGCGAAAAAGAGCTTATCGATTTTTGCCGCGAGCACCTCGCCCATTACAAATGCCCCAAGCGGGTCGAGTTCATTGAGGCTCTCCCGCGCACGGCTACAGGCAAGATACAGAAGAACCTCCTGCGCGAGCGATTCTGGAAAGGCCAGACTAAACGGGTAGGGTGAACAGTCTGGCGAGTCTGGCGAGTCGCGCGTTTAGCGCGCCGCTTTAAAGACAGACATCGCTTAATCAGGTGATTGACCGTAATCAAAAACGTCAGGAGCGGGACGCGCTCGACGCGCGACTCGCCAGACTTGCCAGACTGTTCAGTATTCAAGCCTGCCTTCGTAGATCATGTCTTTTGCTTTATAACTCTTGTCGAGCGTGTAGGTCGCATTCAGCTCGGCGTGGAACCGTATGGCGTTATCGCCGGGGCCGAGTATCGGCTTACCCTCGAACAGGCGCGGGAAGATGAACCGCGCGCCGATCCCGTCCGGGGCCGGCTGCTGATACTCTTCAAGATACACGCGCCGACCTCCGCTCGTAGTGAGATAAGCCCTGTCCTTCAGCTTACTGGTGGTCAGTCCCTGTAGCAGCTCTCTGACCCTGTGGAGCTTGACTGACTCTCTCGGCGCATCGCAATAGACCGCCACGATAACGCTGTCGGGCGAATCCTCTGCGACGAATGCCCTGAGCTTATCTGCGAGCTGGGCGCTCAGCCCGCCCAGACGGTTGATCTCGAAGAGACGACTGATCGCCTGGCGCACGGGCTTTGCGGTCAGAAACCGTATGCGGAAATTAACCTGAGAGATGTACTTGACCCGGCTCCCGCCCTGGTCTATCGCCCGGTTCGGGTCGCCTTCGCGGTCCGGGATAACGCCGTCTATGGAGTTCGTCGTAAATATCTGCGTTCGCCCCCAGGGCGAATCGTTTAGCACCTGTAAAGCCTCTTTCTCCGTCCACTCCGTATAAGGCTTCTTCTCCCGCTGCGCC
>DASTET010000582.1:0-3840 GCA_035709445.1 Blastocatellia bacterium
GTCGGGCGACGGCGCAACCGTCATTGCCGAGTACCGAGCCTCGGCTGACAACCCGAATGTGGCCGACACGGCCGAGACCGTCCTTCTGGTAATCCCGCAGCCCTTCGCAAATCACAACGGCGGGATGATCGAGTTCGGCCCGGACGGCTTTCTCTACATAGGAATGGGCGATGGCGGATCGGCAAACGATCCAGGCAACCGGGCGCAGAATGTCCAGGAGCTGCTGGGCAAGATGCTGCGAATCGACATCGACACTCCGAACGGCGCGGTGCCTTATTCGTCGCCGCCGGACAATCCATTCTTCGGGCCTGTGGCCGGGCGCGACGAGATATTCGCCACGGGGCTTCGCAACCCGTTCCGGTTCTCGTTTGATCGCATCACGGGAGAGCTCTATGCCGGAGACGTCGGTCAAAACGTCATCGAAGAGATAGACATAATCAAGCGAGGCGGAAACTACGGCTGGCGTGTATTCGAGGGAACTCGCTGCACGGGTAACGATGCGGCCCTTTGCAACTCGCTATCGGCCATCCCGCCCATAGCCGAATACTCTCACGCGGGCGGGCGATGCTCGGTCATAGGGGGATATGTCTATCGCGGAGGCAGGTCGACGCTTCCTGCTGGCTCGTATGTTTTCGGCGATTTATGCACAGGCGAGATATTCCTGCTGACCGGCAACACGATGAGCCTCCTTCTCGATACGAACCTGACCATCTCGTCGTTTGGCGAAGACGATGAAGGCGAGCTCTATGTCGTCAGCCTCGGAGGCAGCGTCAATAGAATAATCAATACAACGCCGCCGCCCCCTCCTCCTCCCCCGCAGCCTCTGCGTCTCGATTCGGCGCTTCTGCGCAACCGAAATACCGGGGCGGTCTTTCAGCCCATAGTAACCAAAAAGAAGGGGAAGAAATTCAATCTCGAAGTGCTCGGCGAAGGCTTCGCCGCAGGCGCGATCATACGAGTCAACGGGCGAAACCTGAATACAAACGCGGGCGCTCAGGCGGGCCGGGAGCTCATAGGGCGTCTGAGGGTAGATATGCTGCGCGAGCCCGGCGTTCTCACAATCGATGTAGTCAACCCCGGCGGCGCAGTCTCAAACCAGATCACGCTTCAGGTGGCCTCGGCGACAGACTGAAGATCGAGCGGGCTGATTCATTCGAAGCTGCCTCACCCGCCGTTTGCGTCGGCGGGCGATTGCCTGTCTCATGAATCGATCTTTTCCTTCAGCTCAATCAATCGACCGCGCTCGGACTGTATCTCTTCGAGCAGGGCTTCGAGCCGCGCGCGGTCCTGGCGCATCTGCTCAAGATGTTCCGGGTTCGCGAACCGCCGCCGCACGCGCATAAAACCGAGCACGAGCGCCGCCGCGAGCGCGAGGTAAAACAACCACCCGCCGAAGTATTCCCTTCCGAGCGGCATGAATAACGTGATGACTATTATCGCCATAACAAAGAGGCTGAACAGGGCACAGCCCATCTGAAGCGGCGCGCCTTTCTCTCGGCCCCTTATCGCTTCTATCTGCGAGCCGGTCTCTTCGATCAGCTCATCCAGCTCGGCCACGCGGTCCTCGATCGAGACCGGCTCGCTTATCTCGCCTTCGACAGCCGGATGGTCTAGCCTCCTTTCGATGGCCGTCAGATTGAGCGCGCCTTTATATTCGCGCACCTGGTAGGCAGTCCCGCATCGCGCGCATATCACGTTCTGCAAATCTCGCGGCAGCTCGAATGGATTCCCGCACTCAGGGCAATTGGTCTTTATCGTCTCCATACGCCTTTTGCTTAGAGACTACTATATCGCACGAGCCCTGTTAATCCTCTCGAAGACCTCGCCCTTCTTTTATTGACGCTGCCGGTTGTTGTATAGTTGCTGATTCAACCTCGAAAGAGTTTGTAGTCTTGTAAGGGGACGCTTTATTCACATGGCAGACATAGAGACGATCACAAGCCTGGCCAAGCGCCGGGGTTTTGCTTTTCAATCGAGCGAGATATACGGCGGGCTCGGCTCGGTCTGGGATTACGGGCCGCTCGGAGTCGAGCTGAAGAACAACATTATGCGCGCGTGGTGGCGCTCGGTCGTCTATGAGCGCGACGATATGGTAGGACTTGACGCGGGCATTCTTATGAACCGGCTTGTGTGGAAGTATTCGGGCCACGAAGCTACCTTCTCCGACCCGCTCGTTGATTGCCGCAAGTGCAAAGCGCGACTGCGCGCAGACAAGCTCGAAGACGGCAAATGCCCCGTCTGCGGGTCGACAGACCTCACCGAACCGCGCCAGTTCAATCTGATGTTTCGGACCACGGTCGGCCCGGTCGAGGATGAATCAGGGCTCGCTTATCTGAGGCCGGAAACGGCCCAGGGCATATTCGTCAATTTCAAGAACGTGCTCGATTCGACCAATCGCAAGCTGCCGTTCGGAATCGCGCAGATAGGCAAAGCGTTTCGCAACGAGATCACGCCGGGCAACTTCATATTTCGCAACCGCGAGTTCGAGCAGATGGAGATCGAGTACTTCGTCAAGCCGCCGCACATACTCAAGCCCGGCGAAATGGATGATGAGCAGATACACGAACGGTGGATCGAAGACCGCTTCAACTGGTACACGTCGCTCGGCATAAGGTCGGAAAACCTCCGCAAGTACGAGCAGCCGCGCGAAGAGCTTGCGCACTACGCAAAGCGGACCGTCGACCTACAGTACCGCTTCTTTCCCGAGCGAGCAGACGAGGAGAAGCAGTGGGACGAGCTTGAAGGGATAGCCAACCGCACCGATTATGATCTCAAGTCGCATTCGAGAAAGCCGGTCGACGAAGAGGGCAAGCGCGTCAATCCCGACTCTACAGCCGACCTCACTTACTTCGATCACGAGAGCAACCAGCACGTCTTCCCTTATGTGATCGAGCCGTCGGCAGGAGTGGGCCGCTCGTTTCTGGCCTTTATGATGGACGCCTATAACGAAGAAGAGGTGCGCGGCGAAAAGCGCGTCGTGCTGAAGCTCCACCGCGATCTTGCGCCGATCAAGGCGGCGGTCCTCCCGCTCGCAAAAAACAAGGAAGGGATAGTCAGACTGGCCAAGGATATCAAGTCACGGCTGCAACGGACCGGAGCCATTCGCGCCGTGTATGACGACACGGCAGGGATAGGCAAGCTTTATCGCCGCCAGGATGAAGTCGGGACTCCGCTTTGCATAACGGTCGATCATCAATCGCTCGAAGATAATCAAGTCACGATCCGCGACCGCGATACTATGGAGCAAGAGCGAGTCCCCATAGCAGAGATCGAAAAGATAATCGGCAGCAAGCTCGGCCTTGCAATCAGCCTATAGAAGGAGACTTTGTAGATGAGCGCCCTTAAAACAGGACTGGCAGTTGCTCTGGCGGCCCTCTTTTCCGTAGCCTGCGCGAACGCGCCTCAGACTACGAACCAGAACCGGAACACCAATGCGCCCGCTGCCGCGCCTTCGACACCTGCGACCGATGCAACAGCGAACGCGAATCAGCCTGCTCAGCCGCCCTCGAATATAGATGCCGCTTCTATATACATGAAGGAGATGTGCGCAGGCTGTCACGGCACCGACGGCAGGGGAGTAATGACTAACTCTCGCAATTTCACCGACCCCGCCTGGCAGAAGAGCAAAACAGATGACGAGATCGCCGCGAGCATCAGGAACGGCGCGCCTTCAAAAAAGATGCCGGCATACAAGGATAAGCTGACCGACGCACAAATAAAGGCGCTCGTCGCCCATATACGCTCATTTGGAAAATAGTCTAGCGAGTCTGGCGAGTCGAGAGTCTGGCGAGTCCCGCTATTGACGGTGCTGATTATTATGCAATATCTGATTTATGCTAT
>DASTET010000583.1:0-3372 GCA_035709445.1 Blastocatellia bacterium
GAGTCTAGCGCGTCGCTTTAATGACGGACATCGCTAGAATCAGATATTGCAAAGTAATCAGCAGAGTCAACAGCGGGACTCGCCAGACTCGCCAGACCCGCCAGACGCGCTAGACTCTTCAGAGTCGCCACATTTCTACCACCCGACTACACCAGTGTCAACACTATTTTTTTTGACCTTTTTTTGTCGGTAAACTCACCCGTTCGAGCAGTCGGCAAAGTACATTATGGTGTGTCGGCGGGCGCTTATCCATACAGCGGAATGTGTTGTTGCCCTCTCAAAGCGCCTCTCTATGCCTATACCGCTTTGAGAACATTACCGCAAGTCGCAACGTTTGACTCACGGTGAGGCATCACATAAAATCCATTGTGGCGTCGTCAAGTGATGCGAAGGCTGGCCGTGAGAGTGCCTCCAGACAAACTGAATGCCGTTTGGGCCTGCTGCGGCGCTCGTTGCGGTACGAGCGAGCGCCTTACGTCAGCAGGCTGTATGATTTTATGGTTTGATGATCGGTCGGCAGACCGAGAATAGAGTGAGGAAATGACTGCAATATTCAATAAAGTCGCAACCAAGGTTTTCGGCAGCGCCAACGAGCGGTTGCTCAAGCGATTGTGGCCCGTCGTCGCTGAGATAAATGCGCTGGAGCCTGAGATGGAGCGGCTGTCGGATGACGAGCTGCGCGCGCGCACCGCGAAGTTCCGCGAGCTCATAGAGAGCCAGGTGGCCGAGGCAGACCTTTCGGGCGAGACCCCGGAGGATGTCCGGAGGGCGCTCAGGCGCGCCATCGATGACGCGCTCGGCGAGATACTCGTCGAAGCTTTCGCCGTAGTGCGCGAGGCGTCGCGCCGCACTACGGGGATGCGCCACTTCGACGTTCAGCTCATCGGCGGGATGGTGCTGCACAGGGGGATGATCGCCGAGATGAAGACCGGCGAAGGCAAGACGCTGGTTGCGACCCTGCCCGCATACCTCAACGCGCTGGCCGGGCGCGGCGTCCATATAGTCACCGTAAACGACTACCTCGCCAAACGCGACACCGAGTGGATGGGCAAGATATACCGTTTCCTCGGACTGACGGTCGGCTGCATCCAGCACGACATGGACGATTTCGAGCGCAAGGAAGCCTATAACGCCGATATAACCTACGGGACCAATAACGAATTCGGCTTCGATTACCTGCGCGATAACATGAAGTTCGAGCCTGCGGCGATGGTGCAGCGCGGCCATCACTACGCCATCGTCGACGAAGTCGACTCGATCCTCATCGACGAAGCGCGTACCCCGCTCATCATATCGGGCGCATCGGAAGACTCGACCGAGAAGTATTATGTCGCAAACGACTGCATGGTGCGGCTCAAGGCGGAGCAGCAGAAGCGGGTCGCCGAAATAAAGAAGAGCGAAGGCGACCTCGATTTGAAACAGGACCCGCGGCTGCTCTATCACGTCGACGAAAAACAGCACTCGGCCTCGCTCACCGAAGAAGGGGTAGAGGTCGCCGAGCGGATGACGGGAGTCGCCAACCTCTATGCTATCGAAAACATCGAGCTGCTTCACTGCATAGAGCAGTCGCTAAAGGCGCACACGCTCTATCACCTCGACAAGCAGTACATAGTCAAAGACGGCGAGGTCATCATCGTCGATGAGTTTACGGGGCGCGTGATGCCGGGCCGCCGTTGGAGCGACGGGCTGCACCAGGCGGTCGAGGCCAAGGAGGGCGTCAAGATCGAGGCCGAAAACCAGACGCTCGCCACCATCACGCTTCAGAATTATTTCCGAATGTATTTGAAGCTGGCCGGCATGACCGGAACCGCCGAGACCGAGGCCTCGGAATTCGCCAACATATACAAGCTCGACGTGGCGGTCATACCTACCAACCGCGACATGATCCGCAAGGACTTTTCGGACGTTATCTATCGCACCGCCCGCGAGAAATGGGACGCCGTGGTAAACGAGATCGAGGAGCTTCACAAGAAGGGGCAGCCCATTCTCGTAGGCACCGTGTCGGTCGAGAACTCCGAGATGCTGGCTGCGCAGCTCAAGAAGCGGCGCATCCCGCACAACGTGCTCAACGCCAAACCTGAATACGCCGCGCGCGAGGCGGACACCGTGGCGCAGGCCGGGCGCAAGGGGCAGGTCACTATCGCCACAAACATGGCCGGTCGCGGAACCGACATCCTGCTCGGCGGGAACCCTGAGTTTCTCGCAAAGCAGTACCTGAGAGAGAAAGAGATCAATCCCGATGAGGCGACCGAGCGCCAGTGGAAGGACGCGCTCGACCGCGCGCGAAAAGTGACCGATGCCGAGCACCAGGATGTAGTCTCGGTGGGCGGGCTTCATATCCTCGGCACCGAACGCCACGAATCGCGCCGCATAGACAACCAGCTCCGCGGACGTTCGGGCCGCCAGGGCGACCCCGGCTCGTCGCGGTTTTACCTCTCGCTCGAAGACGACCTTATGCGCATATTCGGCGGCGAGCGGATCAAAGGGTTGATGCTCAGGCTCGGAATGGAAGAGGGCGTGCCTATCGAATCGAAGCTGGTCTCGAAGCGAATCGAGGCAGCGCAAAAATCGGTCGAGGCGCACAACTTCTCTATACGCAAACACCTGCTCCAGTACGACGACGTGATGAACAAACAGCGCGAGTCGGTCTATAGCCGCCGCCGCCTGCTCCTCATGGGGTTTGAGGGCGACACGCCTGAAGAGCAGCAGGAGAACCAGCGCAGGCATGTTCTCGAGATGGCCGAAGACATCCTGGACGGGCTTGTAGAGACATACATGTCAAAAGATTTGCGGCCCGACCAGTGGGACCTTGTGGGTCTCAAAGAACAGCTCCGGCTCATCTACGGGTTCGACCCCGACCGCGAGAGCGTCAACCTGGAAGAGATGAATACGGATGAGGCTCGCGATACTCTCTGGCAGCGCCTCGAAGAGAAGTACGCGGAAAAAGAGGTGCAGGTCGGCGTCGCCGCGATGCGAAATCTCGAACGCTGGATAATGCTCAACAACGTCGACCAGCAGTGGAAGGGCCACCTGCTGGCTCTCGATCATTTGAAGGAGGGCATAGGGCTGCGCGGCTACGGCCAGAAAGACCCGCTCGTCGAGTACAAGCGCGAATCCTTCTACCTGTTTAATGAGATGCTCGACCGAATCGACACCGAGACCGTTCGGTACCTGTTCAACCTTCAGGTCCAGATGAATACCACGATAGAGCAGGAGCTGCTTGAGCGCCGCCGCCGCCAGCGGCGCGGTCGCGTGGCCTTCACGAAGGCTAACGAAGCGGCATTCGCCGCGGGCGAGGAGGAGCAGGCCAGGCCCGTACGCCACAAAGGCCCGCGCGTCGGACGCAACGATCCATGCCCGTGCGGTTCGGGC
>DASTET010000584.1:0-3835 GCA_035709445.1 Blastocatellia bacterium
CACGATCACCGAGCCGCTGCTCAAGCCGCTTCGCCGCATCTTCGTCGCGGGCATGTTCGACTTCTCGCCGCTCGTGGCGATGCTTTTAGTGCAGGTGTTGACCGGGCTGCTGGTCAGCATGGTGGGGCGTTGAAAGCCAGCTATGATAGAGATGAGCGAGAAGGACGGAGCAGTCGTCTTCAGGGTGCGGGTCCAGCCTCGCGCATCGCAGTCGGCTCTGGCAGGCGAGCAGGCCGGGGCCGTGAGGCTCAGGATCGCCGCCCCGCCCGTCGATGGAAAGGCGAACCGGGAGTGCAGGCGGTTCCTATCAAAGCTGCTCGGCGTATCCCAGTCCTCGGTCGAGATCATCGCCGGAGATTCATCAAGGGAGAAGGTCGTTCGCGTCCGGGGCGTAAGCGCCGAGACCGCTCGTAAATCGCTTTCGATTTGAGGCACGAATCGGAAGGTATGGCGCGCACCGTAAGAGATGATAGATTCTCGCGACTAGGTCTTTCGAGAAAAGGCCTGATGTGGTCAGTCGCGAAGCGAGGCGGGAGCTAATCGATTGTAGAGACGCCTTCGGATAGCTTACCGCCTCATTCTAAATCGGGCGTTGTATAGACAGGATTAACAGGATTCAAAACAGTACCACACGGTTTCGTCAATCCTGTTAATCCTGTCGATTACTCCGCGCCGGTTATGGCTGCGATCTGCATTTTGACCCGCGTAAGGCTTGTCTGGTCTTCCAATCTCAAGGTGTGCGAGCCTTCGATAAAAGAGATTCGCATCGAAATCTCCGCCGCTTCCTGCCTGAGCCTCTCCAGCCTCACGTAGAGCGTGTAGAGATAACGTCTGGCCGATTCTATGCGCTGCGAGCATTCGGCTTCGGACGCGATCATCTCGTCTATGGTCTTATCGAGGGAGACGGTGCGGTTTTGCAAGGACATAAGCTTGTCTATCTCTCCTGCCGCCGCCGCCGCCTGTATCTGCACATCCATCTCCCGCCGCTCTGCGCGCCGCTCTCGGAGCAGGGCGGTGATCTGCTCAAGTTTTGTTTCGAGTCCCTGTAGTGTCGATTCTGCCTTTGCTAATTCGCTCCGATTATTTGTGCTGCTATCAGCCATGCATTACCCCTCGCGTTCGAATGGCTTTTAACGGCCTGTTACAGAATTGATTTGTCAGGAAGATTATTTGGTAAATCGCGCAGGGGCCTGACAGGCCCAAGAGTAACGCTAACGCAGTTGTCGATCAATAGTAATCATACGGCGCGCGACATGCGACCTTGTGAGGAACATGCTAAACTCACGGTGGTCTTAAAGGGTTTTCAGGAAAACAACAGAGAGGAGCATTTAGACCTAAAATGTCAGGACATTCTAAATGGCATTCGATCAAGCACAAGAAGGGAGCCATCGATGCCAAGCGCGGCAAGATGTTCTCGAAGCTGATAAAGGAGCTCACCGTGGCCGCCCGCGTAGGCGGAGGCGACCCCGGGGGAAATCCGAGGTTGCGCAAGGCGATGGATGACGCCAAGGCTATGAACATGCCCAAGGACACCATGTCGAACGCCATCAAGCGCGGCACGGGCGAGATAGCGGGCGCGGCAATCGAAGATATTACCTATGAGGGTTACGGCCCGGGCGGGGTGGCCGTCATCATCGAGGCGCAGACCGATAACCGCGTCCGAACGGTGGCCGAGATCCGGCACATCTTCTCGAAAAACGGCGGGAACCTCGGCGAATCGGGCTCGGTAAGCTGGATGTTCCAGAAGAAGGGCGCGATTATAGTCGAGAAATCCGCGGCAGAAGAGGAGCGCATAATGGAGCTGGGGCTGGAGGCCGGGGCCGAGGACGTCAATGATCTCGGCGATTCCTGGGAAGTCGTCACCGCGCCAGAAGACTTCAACGCTGTGCTTGATGCCATAAAGGCGGCCTCAATCGAGCCTGTCTCTGCCGAGGTGACGATGCGGCCCACAAACTCCGTTCAGGTCACCGGCTCGACCGCCCAGCAGGTGCTGCGGCTGATGGAGGCGCTCGAAGACCACGACGACGTCGCGAACGTCTCCGCCAATTTCGATATACCCGAAGCGGATATGGAGGCAGCCAGTTGACCACCCGGCAGCCAGGCCCGGTGGCGACCGAGAACGCAAAAGAGCGAGCGGCGACGACTGCGCGCCGTTCGCGAGTACTCGGCGTCGACCCCGGCAGCGACACGACCGGCTATGGCGTCATAGATACGGACGGCCAGCGCCACGAGCTTGTAGAGTATGCGGGGATACGCGCACCCGCCCGTTTTTCGTTTGCCGAAAGACTGCTCATCATAAGCCAGAAGCTCGAAGAGGTTATCGAGCGGCTGCGCCCGTCGGCCTGCGCCGTCGAAGAGACGTTTTACGCCGTCAACGTTAAGAGCGCCCTCAAGCTGGGGCATGTTCGCGGCGTAGTTCTGCTGGCTGCCGCCCGCGCAGGCGTCCCCGTCTTCGAGTATTCGCCCCTTGAAATCAAGTCGTCGCTTGTCGGTTACGGTCGCGCCGAAAAACATCAGGTGCAGGAGATGGTCCGGTTGATCCTCAAGCTCAAGGAGCTGCCCGAGCCTCTCGATGCGTCCGATGCGCTGGCCGCGGCCATATGCCATATCCATATCGCCTCGACCCGCCAGAAGATGAAGGGGTGAGGGACAGGACATTCTCCATTTACTATTTTCCAATTCTCATTTTTCATTGATCTGGCGGCAGGTTCCGGTAAATGACAGGTGGAGAATCGAGGTGGGCCTCCTCATCACATGCGTTTCTAGTAAGATACTTGAGCCGTGAGGGAGGGCATAGTAATATAAGGTTGAACGAGGGTCAGCAGCCCCCGGCCAGGAGCGCCGCTAATTCTCATATGAAGTAAAGGCCATGACGGACCTCTATCGAAGTCTAGGAGTCTCACCCCGCGCAACCACGGCTGAAATCAGGTCGGCTTATCGCAGGCTCGCCCGTAAGTATCACCCTGATGTTTCGGCCTCGCCCGACGCCAGCGCCCAGTTTGTGCGCATAAATGAGGCGTACCATGTGCTCATAGATTCGCGCAGGCGGGCGGCTTATGATCGCGGCGAGTATATGAAACCGTCCAGAACGTTTTATGCTTCCCGCGACGCGGAGGTTGTGGCAAAACAGCGCGAATTCGATAAGCTCGTCGATGAGATGATCGCGCACGAGAGGCAGGAGACCGCAGCACGCAGCCATGCGGTGCTCGTCGTCGTGCCGCTGTTTCTCTCGTCCTTCTACGTGATGATCGCAAAGCCGAAGATCATCGAAGAACTCAATCCGTTTGGGAAGGCGTTTTTCGTTGTGCTCGCCATCTTCGCGCTGGTTTATCTGGTTAAGAACCTCTCGCTTGTGCTCGCCCGCTATACCTATGAGGTGCCGGATCACCTTACATCGGTATTTCAACACGAAGCGCCGCGCGATAAGTCTATAAGCCGGACGGCGGGGCTTGTCTTTCTTGTGTGCGGGTATCTGGTGTCGGTAGGGCTGGGCTACGTGGTGAGCCAGTTCGTCACGGTGCGCTACGGGGGGACCTTTTCGCCCAGCCTGCTCCTCGGCGCATTCATCTATCCCCCCATCGCCGTTTTGCTCATTGGAGGCATACGCCACATCGCCGGTTTTCTTGACCGCTCTTGAGCCGGGGCGGATCCGCCGGGTCTCTCACCTTCTGAAAATCCGTTTGGCAAGAGAGCCGACTCCGGCCTTCCACAGACTGCCCACCGGCTCTTTCTTGTCGCTGGCAAGCTCGCGCGCGGCGGTGCGGTTTTCCGGGTCGATCTGAATCGCCTGTTTGAAGTACTGCTCGGCCTTTTTCGTGAGCCCGTTCTCCTTGTA
>DASTET010000585.1:0-5229 GCA_035709445.1 Blastocatellia bacterium
CTGGCTTCACCCGCTCGGCACCGACGCGCTAGGACGCGATATGCTCGCGCGACTGCTTTACGGCAGCCGTATAAGCCTGCTCGTAGGGCTGGTCGCCACGCTGGTCTCGCTCGTGATAGGAGTGACCTACGGCGCCATCGCAGGTTATTTCGGCGGGCGAGTGGATGACGTGATGATGCGCATAGTCGACGTCATATACTCGCTCCCTTATATCATCCTCGTAGTCATACTGCTCGCGCTGTTCGAGCGGAGTCTGTTGCTGTTGTTTGCGGCTCTCGGCGCGGTGTCGTGGCTGACGATGGCGCGAATCGTGCGCGGGCAGGTGCTGAGCCTCAAGAACGAACAGTTTGTCGAGGCGGCGCGCTCGGTAGGCGTCTCGACCCCTAAGATAATCTTTCGCCACATAGTGCCGAACGCGCTCGGGCCCGTGATCGTCTATGCCACGCTAACGGTGCCGTCGGTCATCTTGCAGGAAGCCTTCCTGAGCTTTCTCGGTCTGGGCGTCCAGCCGCCTACGCCTTCGTGGGGGGTGCTGGCAAACGAGGGGGCGCAGGCCATTGCGGTACACCCGCTCCTGTTGATCGCGCCGGGCGCGATGATGGCGCTCACGCTGTTCAGCTTGAATTTTCTGGGCGACGGATTGCGAGACGCGCTCGATCCGCAATCGAGGAAACTGTGAAAGGGGATACATGAGCACAAACGGAAACAATGCGCTGCTCGAAGTCCGAGATTTAAAGACCTACTTCCGCACCGAAGAGGGGATGGTCAAGGCCGTCGACGGCGTGAGCTTTGATCTGAAGAAGGGGGAGACGCTCGGCATAGTCGGCGAGAGCGGGTCGGGCAAGTCGGTAACCAATCTTTCTATACTCCGCCTCGTGCCGCGACCGCCGGGCGAGATCGCCGGCGGGCAGGTGCTCTTCGAAGGCGAAGATTTATTGAAGCTCCCGGAAAAGAGGCTTCGCGAGATACGCGGCGGGCAGATAGCGATGATCTTTCAGGACCCGATGACTTCGCTCAACCCCTTCCTTCCGGTCTCGACTCAGCTGATGGAAGTGACGCGCCTGCACCTCGGTTACAGCCGCGAAGAGGCATACGAGCACGCCATAAGGATGCTCGAGCTTGTCGGCATCCCCGATCCGCGTTCGAGGGTCGATGATTACCCTCATCAGTTCTCAGGCGGCATGCGGCAGCGCGTTATGATCGCGATGGCGCTGTCGTGCAGGCCAAGGCTGCTGATCGCCGACGAGCCGACGACCGCGCTCGACGTTACTATTCAGGCGCAGATACTCGACCTGATAAAGCAGTTGAAAGAGGAGACCGGCACCTCGGTCATATTGATAACTCACGACCTGGGGCTTGTGGCCGGAATGACGGATCACGTGGTCGTGATGTATGCGGGCCATATATTCGAATCGGCCCCGACCGAAGAGATGTTTCGCAACCCGCAGAACCCTTATACTCGCGCGCTGCTTCGCTCGGTGCCCGACCCGACGCGGGAGGAAGGCGAGCTTTTTCAGATACCGGGCCTCCCGCCCGACCTCGCGCATCTGCCGAAGAATCGCTGCCCGTTCGCCGACCGCTGCCCGGAGGTGATCGACAAATGCCGCGAAGAGTTCCCCCCGTTTCACGAAGTCGAGGAAGACCACTGGTCGCTGTGCTGGGTGAGGTGAAGAGATGATGGAACAGACGCTGATCTCGATAAAAGACCTGAAAGTCTATTTTGATCTTTCGACGCGCGGGATCGTTGCGCGCCTGCTGGGACGCGAGAACGAGAAGGTCGTCCGCGCCGTAGACGGGGTAACGCTCGATGTCTTCAAGGGCGAGACGCTGGGGCTGGTGGGCGAATCCGGATGCGGTAAGACCACGCTGGGCCGCGCCATCCTTCGACTGGTCGAGCCGACATCGGGCGAAGTCCTCTTTCATAACGAGAAGATGAATGGCCATATGCCGTCTGAGGAGATGCGCGCTATCAATCTTGCGAAGCTCTCGGATAGGCAGGTCCGCTCGTTCCGCAAGAATATTCAGATGATCTTTCAGGATCCATACGCATCGCTCAACCCGCGAATGACCGTGGGGTCGATCATCGCCGAGCCGATAAAGACATTCGGGCTGGCTCGCGGCAGGCGAGCAGACGCCGAGGCGCAGGAGCTGATGAAGAAGGTTGGTCTGAACCCGCGCTTCATAAAGCGATACCCTCACGAGTTTTCGGGCGGGCAGCGCCAGCGCATAGGCGTCGCGCGGGCGCTTGCTGCGCGACCCGATTTCATAGTCGCCGACGAGCCAATATCAGCGCTCGACGTATCGATCCAGGCCCAGATAATGAACCTGCTCGAACGGCTTCAGAAAGAATTCGGGCTCACATACCTGTTCATCTCGCATGACCTGCGCGCGGTCAGGCATATCGCCGACCGGATAGCGGTCATGTACCTGGGCCAGATAGTCGAGCTTGGCGAAGCGTCAGAGGTCTATAACCGCCCCTTGATGCCCTACACCCGCGCATTGATTTCGGCGGTGCCGGTCCCCGACCCTGAGATAGAAGCGACCCGCAAGCGGATAGTTCTTTCGGGCGACGTGCCTTCGCCAATCGATCCGCCTTCGGGCTGTCGGTTTCATACGAGGTGCCCTTACGCGATCAAAGAGTGCGCCGAGATCGAGCCGCGCCTGAGAGAGATCATTCCGGGCCATCAGGCCGCGTGCATTCGAATAGGCCCCGACGAGCCAGACATCGACCGCGTCGTCGAAAAGGGGATACGAGTCCAGCAGATGGAAAAAGTGAAAAGTGAAAAGTGAAAGCGGCTTTCAGTCGGAATCCTGATTCCAGTGTCGCTGGCATAGTGGATATCAACCATAACTTTTCACTTCACTAGTAGCTAAACAGCCGCCTTGAGGCGGCTTGCCGAAGGCAGATAGCCCAGCCCTTTTAGGGCTGGTTTCAGCTAGCTGCTACTATCTCAGCGCGCTTGAGCGCGCTTATCCTATCCGGCTTTAGCCCTGTGGCTGAAGCCTCCGAGATAAGGACGCTAAAGCGCCCTCAGCCGTTTGGCTCTTTTGTAACCAGCCCTAAAAGGGCTGGCCTATCTGCTCTCCGAGAAAGCCCGATGAATCGGGCCGAGCAGCTACAAGAATGAAGTAAAGAATTCCTTTAATTTTTCACTTTTCCCCGCCGCGATTTTCTTTCACATGTCACATTTCTTTTGCGCAGCTTCTGCGCGCGGAATGCGCGCCACTCCGATTCTCAACATTTAAGGTGCGGCACATCGGTTGCCCTGTTTAGACGCGGCAATCAACTTACCCCTTGTTGTTCGGAGGTGCACCTTGAAGCTCTCTGCCAGACCCCGCCTGTTTGTGTTGATTGCATGGCTGCCGGTTGCTGTGGGTGCAGTAACAATCCCACAGCACGCCGGGGCCGACGGCCGCGACCTGGCGATTCGCGCCCGCGCAATCCTCAATCGAAGGTGCTTTCAATGCCACGGCGCTAACGGCGTTGCAAGAAGTAATCTCTTCGTGCTGGATCGCGCCCGCCTCATTTCTTCGAAAACAGTCGTACCCGGTGACGTATCATCGCCGCTTCTAAAAGCAGTCGAATCGGGAGCGATGCCGCTTGGAGGGCCTGAGCTACCCGAAGAAGAGAGAGCCGTGCTCAGAGAATGGGTGATCGCCGGCGCGAAAGATTGGGAGGGCCGTATAGGGAATTCGGCGGGCAGAAAGTTTCTCACAGAGCCTGCAATACTTGCTCTCATTCAGGATGATCTCGCAAAGGCGAGCCAGCGGGCGCGCCCTTACCTGCGCTACTTCTCGCTCGCCCACCTCTACAATTCAGGCATCAGCGATGAAGAGCTTCAGACCTGTCGCGTCGCGCTCGCAAAGCTTATCAACAGCCTGTCGTGGCACCGCGAAATCACGCCGCCTGTCGCTATCGACGGCGAGCGAACCGTGTTTAGAATCGATCTGCGCGATTACATCTGGACGGCCGCGCTCTGGAACAGACTGCTTGCGGCCTATCCTTACGCGGTCGTTACCCGTGACGCGGAGACGATCATAAGGCTTTCGGGCGCGAGACTGCCTTACGTGCGGGCCGACTGGTTCGTGGCCGCAGCATCGCTTCCGCCGCTTTATCACGATATTCTTGGGCTCCCCGCGAGCGTTCGAGAGCTGGAAACGCTTCTGGGCCTGAACACGGCGCGCAATTTGGAAGAAGAGAAGAACGCTGTTCGCGCAGGCATCCGGACAAGCGGCGTCTCGCAAAACAACCGCGTGCTTGAGCGGCACACTTCGGCGCACGGCGCATACTGGAAGAGCTTCGATTTCCGAAGCAATCTCGGTGACGAGAATATATTCAAAGACCCGATTCGGTTGAGGCCCGCAGGAGGCGAGATCATCTTCAACCTTCCGAACGGATTGCAGGCCTACTTTCTGGCCGACGCCAATGGCCGCCGGATAGACTCCGCGCCGATTGATATAGTCGCCGACCGCAACAACGCCGACGACCCTGTGATTCGCAACGGACGCTCCTGCATGACCTGCCACTTCGAAGGCATGAAATCATTCCAGGATGAGGTCCGCGCAGTTGTTGAAAGCGCGACCGCAGGCATATTCGACCGCGACAAGGCGCTCGCTCTTTACCCGCCGCAGCCTGAGCTTGACCGGTTGATCGAAGAAGACAATCAACGCTTTCAGAGATCGGTTGAGCGGGCCGAAGCAGAGCGGGTGTCCGGCGCGCTGGCAGAGCCGATTGGAGCAGCATCGCGAAGATTCAACGCCGAGCTATCGACTGCGCAGGCGGCAGCCGAAGCCGGGCTCGAAGTGAAAGAGTTCCAATCCCTGCTGCGCAGTAGCGCGCGGCTCATTTCCGTGGGGTTCGGCCAGATGCTCGTCGAAGGCGGAGGCATAAGGCGCGACGTGTGGGAACGCCATTTCGGCGATATGGCGCGCGAGCTTGGACTCGGCGGCTTTGCGCCGGGGGCCGCCTTCCTTTCGAGATCATCGCCCGCCCGTTCGAGCATATCCGGCATCGAGCCGCGTGAGATCATGCGAGCGGCCAGGACGATCTTTGTGCGGTCGAGCACGGTCTTTTTGAAACCCGAACAGCTCGAAAACGAGCTTCGCAAGCGACCGGAGTTCGAGCAGCTTGGTCTTGTGATCGTGAAAGACGCAAGAAAGGCCGACATAAGGATCGACCTGGGCCGCCCGCTCTTTACCTACACTTTTACTTTTTCAGTTACTCACCTG
>DASTET010000586.1:0-7863 GCA_035709445.1 Blastocatellia bacterium
GCGACGGCGCGCGCGCAGGTCTCCTGCGCGCGCTGCGCGAGCGGCTTTATCTGTATGGCCCCGTCCAGGAGGCTGAAATCGGTGTGTAGGTGCAGATGCACAAAATCTTTTTCGTTCATTCTTTTATGTTTTGTATGTGGCGTATGCTCATAGCGTCGAGGGCTGCCCGCCAGAGCCATGTCAATAGTTGTGCCTGCTACAATCTGCGTCCTTGCCGGGCGAATATAGCACAGCCCCGCGCCGGGTGTACACCACAAATTGTAGTGATATTGTTATGATGCGCTATATATTGAGATATTGAAGAATCGCCTGTGGAAAAGATGTGGAAAAGATGTGGAAAAGTGAGTTCGGTTATTCGAGGTTAGCGGCAGCGAATTCCCACTCTTTGTAGAGGGTTTCTATTCGGTATGATATTTCATCGTGACGCGCGGCGATTTCGGCATACTGCTCAGGCCCCCAATCGGGCGGCGGGCTTGAAAGCTGAGCGGAGAGCGAAGACATCTCCTCTTCGAGTTTATGGATCTCTTTCTCTAGATCCTCAGCCGAACGCTTACGCTGCTTGCTGGAATTACCTGTGTGTGGCTTATCGGGTCTGCTCGGCGCGCGCCGTTTTACGACGGCCTGCGCGACTTCAGCCTGTTTGCGGTGGCGCTCTTCATAATAATCCGAATAGCTGCCCGCGTGATAAGTGGCGGTCTCATCCTCAAAGTGCAATATCTCGGTGGCGATACGGTCGAGAAAATAACGGTCGTGCGAAACGGTTATTATCGTGCCGGGGTATTCTCCGAGCGCCTGTTCGAGCGCTTCGCGCGAAGGGATGTCCAGATGATTGGTGGGCTCGTCGAGCACCAGGACATTCGCCCGGCTGTAGATGATCTTGGCCAGCGCGAGCCTGCTCTTTTCTCCGCCCGATAACGCGACGACCGGTTTAAAGACCTCGTCGCCTGTAAACAAGAACTTTCCAAGATAGCTTCGCAGCTCGCCTTCAGTAGCGCGCGGCGCGACCACACGAAGCTCATCGATGACGGTCGAAGAGAGGTCGAGGCCCGCCAGCTCCTGATCGAAGTAGGCGAGGTTGACATTGGCCCCCCAGGTTAGCCCGCCATCAATCGGGTCAAGCTCTCCGAGGATGGTCTTCAGGAACGTGGTCTTGCCCGAACCGTTCGGCCCTATGATGCCGACGCGCTCGCCGCGCCTTATCAAAAACGATATGCCGCCTGCGACCTTTACCCCATCGTAGCCGACAACGAGGTCAGCGACCGCGAGCACATTATCGCCCGCGCGTGCAACCGATTTAAGCCCGAAATCGGTTGCGCGGCTTTCGCGCACCGCCTCGATCCTTTCGAGCCGTTCCAGCTTATTGCGGCGAGATTTTGCCTGCTTCGTCTTCTGCCCGGCTATGTTGCGCCGGATGAACTCTTCGGTCCGAGCGATCATCTCTTGCTGCTGTTCGTACTGCCGGGCCTGTGCGAGACGCCTCTCCTCGCGCTGGCGCACATAAGCGGAATAGTTCCCCGTATAGACGCTGGCGCGGCCCGCGTCGATTTCGACTATCTTTGTTGTCGTGCGGTCGAGCAGGAATCGGTCGTGCGAGATGATGACGAAGGCTGAGCGGTACTCGGCGAGAAAGTCTTCAAGCCATTCGACCGCATTCACGTCGAGATGGTTCGTAGGCTCATCCAGCAGGAGGACATCCGGCTCGGCCAGCAACAGCTTTGCGAGCGCGAGGCGGGCTTTCTGGCCTCCGCTTAGCTGGTCGGCTGGCTTCTGCATCTCGTCATCCTTGAAACCCAGCCCTACCAGCACCGACTCGGCTCGCGCGTGATAATTGAACCCGCCGGTCATCGCATAACGATGCGAGAGATCGCTATAGGAATGCATGATCTCTTCGAGTTCTTCGCCCGTCGTCTCGGCCATCTGGTGTTCGAGGCGAGCGATCTCGTCTTCCATTGCGCGCAATTCGGTAAATACCGACAGCGCCTCTTCTCGGACCGTGGAGTTGCCTGCGAAGGAGGGCTGCTGTTCAAGCACGCCCACGCGCAGCCCCTTGAGAAAGATGACCTGACCTTTATCCGTCTCTTCGACGCCGGTCAGAAGTCTGAAGATCGTCGTTTTGCCCGCGCCGTTTCTGCCCACCAGGCCGACGCGCTGTGCCGGATTCACCTGAAAGGTGACCCCGCAGAGCACCTCGTGAGCGCCATAAGATTTATAAACTTCCTCCAGGCGAAACAACATGGAACAGTCTAGCGAGTCGCGAGTCTAGCGAGTCCCTACGGGGCGTGATGTTGATTACCACGACGCGCCAGACGCGCGACTCGCTAGACTCGCCAGACTCCTTATGGGCGAGCGTTAGAGTTGCCGCTGGCAGGCGCGCTGTTTGGTTTCGGCGCAGCCTGGTTCTCGTTCTCGATGCGGGGCTGCGGTTGTTGCGTCTGTTGCTGTTCGCTGCCCTGACCGAGAAGCGGCGAAGGCTGTAGCTCGGTGATCATCTTAGGGTTCTGTACTATTCGCTCGGCCATGAGGTTTTTGACGTTCGCCTCAAGCAGCGCGACCATCATGAGAGCGTTGAGCAGTATCTGCTGCCGCTGCTGTGTAAGAGTATCGATGATGGTCTTGCGAACGTCATTGAGCGTGAGGTTGCGGGCCTGCTCGATCTTGTTATTGACCTTGAATATGTACCACTTGCCCGAAAGGTTGTCCTTTATCGGCTCGGTGATCTGACCGGGGCTCATCGTCATGAGTTGCTGAGGAAGCTCGGGCCTGGTCGGGAAGGACTGTTTCAACGCCGCTTCCGATCCGAACCCTAAATTGCCCGCGCGGATTGCCGACGAAGGGTCCTCCGACCTCTGCGATGCGATGGTGGCGAAATCAGCCCCGCCCCTGAGCTGCTCGTAGATGGCCTTGATCTTCTGCTCGGCAGCCGCCTCGCCAATTGCGTCATCAGCCGCGCCGTTATTGGCCGGGTCCGTGACGATGATCGATATATCGACCCCGCGCTCAGCCACAAACTGGGCCTTATTCTCATTATAGTATTTCTCTATCTCAGCATCGGTTGGCGCGCTGACACGCGCCTTCTCGCGCTCCCGGAGGGCGTTGATTGCAAGCTCCCTGCGAACCTTGTCCCGTACATCCTCTTCGGTAAGCCCGGCCTGTTTGATCTGGTTCTGGTACTGTTCTTCGGTCACGCCCGCTTCCTGTTTCTTCTTCTGGACTTCCTGCGTAACCTTAGCATCATCAGGCACAAGGTTCTCTTTTTGGGCCTTCTGAAACAGGGCTTCTTCCTGTATCAGGTTATCGAGCACGCTCAGCCGGGCAGCGACAAGCTCGGTTGGCGCGAGCGCTCTGCCTCCGCCTGCGTCAATCTGTTGTTTAATAGCGCTGTCGACCTGCTTGACTGTAATATCCTTCGAGCCCACGCGGGCCATTACTTCGCTTCCAGGGTCTGACGAGCTGCTCTTACAGGACGCGAACAGCAAAGAGGCGACAACTACAAGCGCCAAGAAAGGTATTCTAAAGATACGAGCCACAATGATACTCCTTCACAAAAAAGGTTTGACGGCCGCTCAGCCGCCCGTGTTAAACTGCTGTTTTGCTTTTATAACAAAACAACCATCGGAGGTACATGACAATGTCGAAACGCTGCGATGTATGCGGCAAGGGGCCGCAGTTTGGTCACCGCGTCAGCCACGCCAATAACCGCACAAACCGCCGCTTTGACCCAAACCTTCAAGCCGTTCGAGCGATACTCAGCGGTCGAGTTCAGCGTATAAAGGTTTGCACCCGCTGCCTGAAGGCCGGCAAAGTTGTCAAAGCCGCCTGATCCTGCTTGATTTGAGATTTCAAAGCTGAAATCTCAAATCAAAGCAAGGCTACCACGTCAATCTCGATCCTTGCATCGCGAGGCAAGCGCGAGACCTCTACCGTAGATCGCGCCGGCGGAACATCCCCAAAAAACTTACCGTAAGCTTCATTCATCTCCGCGAAGTCACCGAGATCGGCCAGAAAAACTGTCGTCTTTACCACGCGATCAAGCGAGCTGCCTGCTGCTTCGAGCACGGCCTTAAGATTCTCGAGCACTCGCTCGGTCTGCTGTGCGATGCTCCCCCCGACCATCTCCCCGGTCGCCGGGTCGAGCGGCACCTGTCCGGAAGCAAAAACGAACCCGTTAGCCTTGATAGCCTGCGAATAGGGTCCGATCGCACCGGGCGCGTTCTCGGTTTGGACTCGCTCTTTCATGCTTGCCTGACTCCACAGTAATGAATCGACTGTCTCATTGAAATTGCAAATTATCTCAGATGTGAGTAGAGTTGTCCACCAGTGCCGCAATCTGTAACCGGCGGACCGATCCGGCGGTACTTAATATTGTTAGCAGGTGGCCGAATCCGATCCCTCGGTCGAGCGCGTATAATAGGCTGGGCTTTGCCAGGAGTAAATCCTGGCGAGCTGATGCTCAATCTGAAAACGTTGCATCGGGAAGCTTCCTATAATCACGCTTCCTTCAACCTTCCGGTCCCGTTAGTAAACGGTTGCACCTGATCTCTTTAGGCATAGTCATCGAATCAGGGGGTTGTAGCCCTTGATCAAGCATCACTTCTCGATTAGTTGCGAACATAAGATAGAGAAAGGAGAAAAATGATGAATCTCACGCAAAGAACAAGCAGTATCTCTTTTCGCGCTCTCTGGGTAACTCTTTTGGCGGCAGCCTTTGTGACTGCAACGAGCATGATCAACCTCTCAGATGTTTCAGCAAACCACCCGGTCCTGCTTGAAGGCAACTGTCTGGTACCTCCGGCAGGCACCTCCCCTATAATAACGGCAGGCACCTGCGGCGACTATGACGGCGACGGCCTGATAGGGACCGCCGAAGATATGGATGGCGACAGGGTATTCGGGACCGTGGCGGCTGCGCTCGGAGCAGGCACGGGCGCTAATCAGAATGGACGGGTCATCATCGTTACATCCGGGGTGTTCGCCGAGGTCGTAAATATAACCGCCGCAAACGGCAACGTCACATTTGAGGCCGCGCCGGGAGTCGATGCCGACATCGACGCGATATTGCAGGGCGATCCGGGCAGCACAGGCCGTCAGAACGCGCCTGGAATTGTGGTGAACTCGCCCTCTAACAGGATCGTGACCATTCGCAATATAACCTCTCGCAACTGGACGGATGGAATACGTGTCCAGGGCAGTTCCAGGGTCTTTATCGATAACTGCCGCATCGAGCACAACGTCAATCACGGCATTCGAGTCCTGGACAATGCCAGGGTCACAATCACAGATACACGGGTGAGCGGCACCGGCTTCAGGGTTGGCGGAGGCACCGATTTTCCGGGAACCAGCACGCCCGCGCCCGGCGTCGGAATCCTGTACGCAGGGAATACGGCCGGCGTCATCTCAAACACTACCGTAACGAGGAGCTTTGGCGCGGGCATCATGAACGCCGCCGCAAACTCCGCGCTTGTCGAGTTGTTTCATGTAGTCTCCGCCGACAGCAATCCAAGCTTTGTCGGGTTCAAGAACATTCCTATAAAAGGCTCGATAGCGCCCTAGCGCCTCACCGGCATGTCGAGAATGCGAAAGGCCGCCCTCTCAATCGAAAGGGCGGCCTTTGTGCAGGTAATGGATCAGGCTTCGACAGGCTCTCCGCTCATGCGTTCGACTTCGAGGACTCCTTTAACCGCTTTCAGAGCGCCGATTATCTTTTCGAGATGTTTGAGGTCGAATATCTCGGCTGTCAGCACGAGCTGGCCCCGGCCTTCGTCGTCGAGCGAGGCTCGTATGTCTCGTATGTTTGTCCCGACGCCTGCGATGGCCTGCGTGACATCAGCGACCATCCCCGGGCGGTCTTCGGTCGTAAGCCGCAGCGTTATAGGATAGGCGGAAGATTTTGAGCCGTCCGCCTTCATCCATTCGACTTCGATAAGCCGCTCAGGGTTGACCATGAGGCTCGGCGCATTCCTGCACCTTGTCGAGTGGACGGCCACACCCTTGCCGCGCGTGATATATCCGATAATATCTTCGCCTCGTATCGGATTACAGCAGCGGGCGCGGTATATCATTATATCGTCTATGCCCTTTACCTTTATCCGGTCCTGAAACCCGAGCGCGCGTTTGACGACCGTCTTTAGCGAGGGGCGCTTCTCCTGTTCGACTTCGCCTGCGCGCTCCGGAGGAAGCAGCTTGGCGATCACGTTACGCGGCAGCACCTTGCCGTACCCAATGGCCGCCAGCAGGTCTTCTCCCCGCGCGACACCGTAATCAGGCGCGATGCGGTCCATCTCTCCGTCCGAGAGTATCTTCCTGCTGTTGAGCCGGAAGCGGTCCGCTTCCTTTTCAAACAGCTTCTTGCCGAGCTCTATCGCAGTGGCCCGTTCGCTGTCTGCCAGGAAGTGGCGAATCTTGGACCGGGCGCGCGAGGTCTTGACGAAATTCATCCAGTCTCGCGACGGGTGAGCCGAGGGCGAGGTCATTATCTCCACCACGTCCCCGTTTCGAAGCTGATAACGCAGCGGGACTATGCGCCCGTTGACCTTTGCGCCGTTACAGTTAAGCCCGACCTGCGTGTGAATCGCGAAGGCGAAATCGATGGGGGTCGCCCCGCGCGGCAGCTCTATGACCTTGCCCTTAGGTGTGAAGCAGTAGACCTCCTTCGGGTAGAGGTCGAGCTTCAGCGAATCGAGAAACTCGCGCGAATCCTTGACCTCCTGTTGCCATTCGACCAGACGTTTCAGCCAGACGAAAGCCTCGTCTTCATCGGTGTGCGACCCGCGCCGGCCCTCTTTGTATTTCCAGTGCGCGGCGATCCCCTCCTCGGCTATAAGGTGCATCTCCTCAGTGCGTATCTGGACTTCGAAGGGCTGGCCGCCATCGCCTACGACTGAGGTGTGCAGCGACTGGTAGAAGTTTTCGCGAGGGATGGCGATCCAATCTTTGAAGCGGGTCGGAATAGGTTTCCAGGAGTGGTGTATCACGCCCAGCGCAGCATAACAATCCTTTACCGATTCGGTGATTATTCGCACCGCAACCAGGTCATAGACCTGATCGATAGTTATTCGCTGGCGTTTGAGCTTTTGATAGATCGAGTATAGCCGCTTGAGCCGGCCTTCGATGTGGACTATTCGAATCTCGTTTGCGGCCATCAGATCGGATATGCGCTGTCTTGTCTCATCAAGAAAGGCTTCCAGTCGGGAGCGGCGACTCTCGACCAGCTCCTTGAGCTTTGAATACTCTTCAGGCTCAAGGAACTTGAAGGCCAGGTCTTCAAGCTCGCCCCGGACGCGGCTCATGCCGAGACGGTGCGCGATGGGCGCATACACGTCGATGGTTTCCTGAGCGATGCGCCGCCGCTTTTCGCCGGGAAGGTATTCGAGCGTGCGCATGTTGTGCAGCCTGTCGGCCAGCTTTATCAGGACCACGCGCACGTCATCGACCATAGCGAGCAGCATCTTGCGCATGTTGAGCGCCTGCCGCTCTTCGTGCGAGGCATGATCGAGCTTTGATATCTTCGTCAGCCCGTCGACGAGGTGGGCCACCTCCGGACCGAAGTAATCCTCGATGACCTTGAGCGAAACCTGCGTATCTTCGACTATGTCGTGGAGCAGCCCCGTGGCTACGCAGATAGGGTCGAGCTTCAGCTCGGCCAGGATATTGGCGACTTCGAGAGGATGGACCAGGTACGGCTCGCCGCTCTTTCGTATCTGTCCCCTGTGCTCGCGGGCAGAGAAGAGGTATGCCCGGCGCAGCAGGTCCTCGTCCGCGCCAGGGTGGTTCTGCTTAACCTTCTCTACAATTGTCTCGAACCGAATCATGCTGCCGTCAATCGTATTCGCCAGTCTGCCTAAATAAAAAAGGCGACGATCCGAG
>DASTET010000587.1:0-4548 GCA_035709445.1 Blastocatellia bacterium
AAGCGGAGATATGAATGCTTTACGGGTCAGCGAACCCGGCGCGGCAGTAAGCTCGACGTTCGTAGTATCGAACGAGAATCAAACCCTATACAACAAGGTAGCGTCCCTGCTGTCGCGCTCTCCTGCCAGTGATTTCCACTCTTCGAGCGAAACGCGGCAAAACGCTTCTACCACTCCGGGATCGAATTGTTTGCCTGCACCCCCTACAATCTCTTCGCGGGCCTGTTCGAAGCTGTGCGACTTGTCGTAGGGGCGGTCTGAAGTGATTGCGTCGAGTGCGTCGGCGACGGCAAATACTCTGGCTTTAATGTCTATCTGCTCGCCTGCCAGCCCTGCCGGGTAGCCCCTGCCGTCCCACCGTTCGTGATGCTGAGTGATTACAGCCAGTGCCGGGTGCAGGCGTGGTATGCCTTCAATCAAACGGGCGCCCATCTCGGTATGCCTTCTCATCAGCTCCCATTCTTTTTGGTTAAGGTTTTTGGGCTTAAGCAGGATTCGATCCTCTACTCCGATCTTGCCTATGTCATGAAGCAGAGCGCCAAGCTCGAGCGCCTTCATCTGTGATTCGTCCAGGCCCATCTCCCGGCCAAGCCTCAGGCTGTAGGCTACGACCCGGTCCGAGTGACTTCGCGTTTCTATATTGCGTGTCTCAAGGGCAGCAGTCAGCACGCTCAGCACCGAGTGGTAAGTGGAGTCAAGTTCGGCCAATGTCCTCTCAAGCTCGGCCGCATACTCGGACAGCCTCTGCTCATTTCTTCGGGCGGCTTCCGATAAGATGTGATGGCTGACTGCGCGTTTTACGCTTAGCTCGAGCTGATCAGGGTCGAAAGGTTTGATCATGTAATCGAACGCGCCCATCCTCATTGCCTTTATCGCGCTTTGAGTATCACAAAGCCCTGTCACGACGATTACGGGAGTGGTCAGCGCCATGGCGGAGACGTTGTTGATAACGGCGTAGCCGTCCAGGCACGGCATCATCAGGTCCGCCAGTATGGCCGAATAGTGCGTCTCTAGTATCCTCGCCAGCGCCTGCTGGCCATCATAGGCAGTGTCGCAGCGATAATCTCTTGAAAGCAGCGCAGAGATCATATCGCAGGTGTCCCGATCATCATCTATGACAAGAATCGCCAGCTCCGTGGCTTCGGATGTGGGCAGTTGATCTGGCAAAGTCTTACTGGTCGGTTGCATAGATCCCCTTCGGCAGTCGGTAGAGAGCGCACACGCATTTCGGCGGGGAGTAGAGTTCTTCTGGTTTGAGGCAGAGATTACTATGATCTATTTCTTTTTGAGTTGATGCCTCAAGCGAACGCCTCTCATATAGTGAGCTATGCTAGGTGCAGTCAGTTCCCAAGTCAATAGTTTCTTTTTGAGCTTACCGCTTCTCCGGCGATTAAATTTTCCCCTTGCTTACCGAGGGGAGCGTCTGTATGATCCCTTGGTAACCGAGAGGAAGCTATGAGCAAACCATCCGATCTCGTCCAGGGGACGCTGGACCTTCTGATTTTAAAGATACTGGCCCTCGAATCGCTCAATGGCTGGGCCATCAGCCAGCGGTTGAAACAGGTCTCAGGCGACGTGCTGCAAGTCAGCGACGGGTCGCTCTACCCGGCGCTGCACAAGCTCGAGCAGGAGGGTTGGATCAAATCCGAGTGGAAGGCAAGCGAGAACAACCGCCGGGCCAAGTATTACTCTCTGACGCGGCTCGGGCGCAGGGAGCTTGAAAAGGAGGTGGCGAACTGGCGGCGGCTGTCGGCTGCCATCTCGCGGGTTGTAGAGCTGAAGGGAGTTTAGAAGATGCGTCCGAAACGATGGCCCTATACCGTGCCGCTGCGGCTGCGGTCGCTGTTTCGCCGTAACCGGGTCGAGCAGGAGCTGGACGAAGAGCTGCGCTATCACCTCGATAGACAGATCGAAGAGAATCTTGCCAGGGGGATGCCAGCCGAAGAGGCGCGCTATGCCGCGCTCCGAGCTATGGGCGGAATCGAGCAACAGAAAGAGAGGTGCCGAGACATGCGACGTGTAAACCTCATTGAAGATATTGTGCGGGATTTACGTTACGGGTTGCGAGTGCTCGCGAAGAGCCCTGTTTTTACAGCGGTCGCGGTGCTGACGCTTGCGCTTGGGATAGGGGCGAACACGGCGATCTTTTCGGTAGTCAACGAGCTGCTCCTGCGCCCGTTGCCTTACGGCGATGCCGAGCGGCTCGTCATGTTGTGGGAAGTCACTCCCGGCGGCAGGCGTCAGAACACAACCTCGCGCGCCAACTTCCGCGAATGGAGCGAGCAGACCACAGCCTTTGAGGGCATGGCAGCCTTTTCGGACCAGCGCCTCGTTTTGACCGGAGTGGGCGAGCCGGAGGAGGTATCGGTCCAGCTCGCCACCCCGGAGCTGTTTCAGGTTCTCGGCGTCGCGCCCATCATGGGCAGGGGCATGACCAGGGAGGATGCCCGGCCCGGCACACCGCCCGTAGTTTTGAGCTACTCAATGTGGCAGCGACGGTTCGGCGGAGACCCGCAAGTCATCGGCAAGCCGCTCACGCTCAACGGCACGCCCTGCACCGTGACCGGCGTCCTCCCTGCTAATTTCGAGTGGCACATAAGACAGAGGTCGGGCACGGGAAAGCCCGCAGAAATCTGGGCAGTGCTCCAGATGCCGACACAGGGCCCCGCCCTGCTCGGTCGGTTCCTGTCGGTCGTGGCGCGATTGAAGCCCGGCGTCTCGATAGAGCAGGCCGAGGCCGAGCTAAAGACGATCCATTCCCGCCTCGCGGAGGCTTCGCCGCAATACAACAAAGGGTACAGCGCGGAGGTCATCCCGCTGCGCGAGCAGTTCTTCGGCAACGTCCGGCCCGCGCTCCTCATACTTCTCGGCGCGGTCTGCTTCGTGCTGCTGATCGCGTGCGCCAACGTGGCCAATCTCATGCTCTCTCGCGCTGCGGTACGCGAGAAGGAGATAGCACTGCGGACGGCGCTCGGCGCGGGCCGCTGGCGGATAGTTCGGCAACTGCTCACCGAGAGCCTGTTGCTCGCTTTTCTGGGGAGCCTGCTTGGGCTTGGGCTCGCGTGGTGGGGCATCGAGGCTCTTGTGGCGATCAGCCCGCGCGACCTTGTGAACCTGCAAGGCGTCGGCATCAACCTCACGGTGCTCGCGTGGACGCTGGGCGTTTCGCTTCTGACCGGGATAATCTTCGGCCTGGCGCCGGCTCTGGAGGCGACCCGGCTCAACCTCAACGACGCGCTCAAAGAGGGGGGCAAGGGCTCCGGGGGCCAAAGCTCCCGCAGCAGCCGCCTGCGCAGCGCCCTTGTGGTTGCAGAGGTCGCGCTGGCCCTCATACTGCTGGCAAGCGCCGGGCTGCTGGTGAAGAGTTTCGCCCGCCTGCAAGAGATCGACACGGGGTTCAACACGGATAACGTGCTTACGATGGTCGCGCGTCTGCCGGGCGCAAAGTACAGGGAGGATCACCAGATCATCGCCTTCTTTCGTCAGGCGACGGAGCGCATACGGGCGCTGCCCGGCGTCCGAGATGTCGGGATAGTGAACTTCCTGCCGTTATACGGTGGGCTCGGCTCGTCGACCGGTTTCACCATCGAGGGCCAACCCGCGCCGCTGCCGGGCGAGGAGCCAGGCACGAACGTGCGCGTGGCCGACGCCGACTATTTCACCGCGATGGGAATCCCGCTTCTTCGGGGCCGCAATTTTACGGAACAGGAGATGAGCGAGGAGCGTCGCGTCGTGCTCATAAGCGAATCGCTTGCGCAACAGCATTTCCCCGGCGAGGACCCCATCGGAAAGCGGATCAGCGTCTTTATGTTTGTTGAGCCCAAGCCGACTGAGATCATCGGCATCGTCGGCGATGTCAGGTACGACAGCCTGACTGATGCAGGCGGGCCGACGGTCTATTTCTCGCTCCCGGACCTGGTCTATGCATTCATGACATTCACGATTCGAACCACGGGAGACCCGGCGGAGATAGCCCCCCTTGCGCGGCGCGAGATCAGCGCGATAGACCCGGATCAGCCCGTGTCGGATGTGAGGACTATGAACCAGGTGATGGCCGACACTCTGGGCCGCGCCCGGTTCAACACTCTGCTTTTCGGATTGTTCGCAGGGCTGGCGACGTTGCTTGCAGCAGTCGGCATCTTCGGCGTGATGAACTACACGGTCTCCTTACGGACCCGCGAGATCGGGCTCAGGGTGGCGCTGGGCGCACAGCCGGGCCGCGTCCTGATGCTTGTGCTGAGGCAGGGATTGCTACTTATGCTCACAGGCATAGCCATAGGGCTTGCCGGCGCGCTGGCGCTGACGCGCGTCATGTCGAGTCTGCTTTTCGGCGTGGGGGCCACGGACCCGGCGACCTTTGCGGCAATCGCGCTGCTTCTGGCCGTCGTGTCGCTTATAGCCTGTTTCATCCCGGCGCGGCGGGCGAAGAAGGTCGACCCGATGATCGCCCTGCGCTATGAGTGACCAGGGTCCATTCAGTTCTCGCTTTGAAAGAAGAATTCTTAGCGATCAAAAACAGAATAACCAGAGAGGATCACAGAGGTATTG
>DASTET010000588.1:0-5901 GCA_035709445.1 Blastocatellia bacterium
GGCGTCCTCTGCGGTGAACTCAAAGCTATTCGTACCTGAGGCACTCGATAGGGTCGAGCCGCGATGCTTTTCTTGCGGGCCACACGCCGAATATGAGGCCGACTGCGATCGAGACGATCAACCCGGTGGCGACTGCCCAGATGGGGACCGACGTCGGCAGCTCAGGTACGAGCATCCCGATTAGCTGGCTTATGCCTACAGCGAGAAAGATGCCAAGCACGCCTCCGAGAGACGTCAGCGTCATCGCCTCGAAAAGGAACTGTTTTACTATATCGCCCCGCTTCGCGCCGATGGCCTTTCGGATGCCGATCTCTTTAGTGCGCTCGGTGACGCTCACGAGCATGATGTTCATCACGCCGATCCCGCCGACAAGCAGACCGACCCCGGAGATCGCTATTGCGACAAGGCCGAGAGCGCCCGTGATGCTATCGAATTGCTCGATGAAGCGGTCGGCAGTTGTGAGGTCGAAATCATTCGGGTCGTTATACTTCACGCCGCGCTGGCGTCGGAGTATCTCCTCGACCTGGTCGAGCGCCTGTTTTAGCTGGCCGCTTTTGGCCTTGATGACGAAGAGCATCCACTCGCTTCGGGGCGATATCTTGCGAAGCGTTCGAAACGGGATCATCACCATATTGTCCTGCTCGTTTTCGCCGAGGAAGCTTGTCTTCTTCTTTTCGAGCACGCCGATGATCTCGTAAGGCTTGCCGGCCATCATCACCTGTTTGCCAACGATCTGCGTCTGCTGCGGAAAGAGGGCTTCTGAGACGAGCGGGCCTATAACCATCACGTCACGCCTGTGCTGGTCGTCGATCTCGCTTATGAAGCGGCCCTCGGAGAGTATGAGGTTGGTTGCGGCGCCATAATTGGCGGAGACCCCTTCGAGCTGGCCGCGCTTGTAGGTTGCGCTCCCGTACGTGAGCGTCCTGTCGAAGTTCCATTCGATGAACCCGTCGAAGGCCACGTCCTCGACCGCCGGGGCGAACTTCTTTATCGCTTCGCCGTCTTCGACCGTGAGCGGCTTGCGGTTGCGCTCGGAGCGGTCGCGCGGCCCCATCTGGATTCCAGTAGAAAGGTGAAAAGCATAGATGTTGCTTGTCCCGTACTCTTCGATCATCGTGATCAAGTTGCTCCTGAGCCCGGTGAGAATCGATGATATGGCGATGACAGTCATCACGCCGATCACTATTCCGAGCACGGTCAGAAAGCTTCGGAACTTGTGCGACCGCACATTGTCGATCGCCATCTTGAAGGTCTCAGTCGGTAGATAATTTCTAAGAGTCACGTGTCACCTTTCAAATCTTTTGAAGCGCGATTATCGGGTCGAGGCGCGAGGCCTTGAAGGCCGGATAGATGCCGAATAAGACCCCTATGCCGCCCGACACGAGCACCGAAAGCAGCATGTAAAAGATTGTGATAGTCATCGGGATCGGCGTCGTCGCGCTTATGAGCGAGCTGACGCCCGCGGCAAGCAGCAGCCCGAGCACCCCTCCGAGCGAGGAGAGAAGCGAGGACTCGATCAGGAACTGCAAGAGTATCTGGCTGCGCTTTGCGCCGACTGCCTTTCTGAGCCCTATCTCAAAGGTCCTCTCCGTCACACTCACAAGCATTATGTTCATAACGACTATCCCGCCGACAACGAGCGATATAAGCGTGATGGGTGTGACGACCATCGCGATTGCGCCGGTGAACGAATCGACCTGGTTGTTCACCTGCTCGACGTTTACAAGTCCGAAGTCGTCTTTGTCATTGCCTTTCAGCTTATGCTTGTTGCGAAGCGCGATCCGGGCCTGCTCTATAGTCGATTCGAATTGCTCGCGGCTTTCCGCTTTGCCGTGAAGCTGGAGGCTCTGCCTGCGGCCAAACATCTTCTGGAAGGTCGTCAGCGGAATATAGACATGATTATCGAGCGACTGGCCGAACATCGAGCCGCGCTTCTGCTCGACCCCGACGACGGTCATCGGCAGGTCTCTAACCTTCAAGGTCTTCCCTATCGGGTCCGATCCGGGAAAAAACTTCTCGCGCAGGTCATAGCCTATGACGACGACGGGATCGGCGCCCTGCACTTCGTGGGGGAGGATGAACCGGCCCTCGACAATCGTCTTGTCTTCTATATCGGCCATGTTCGCCGTCACTCCCGCCACCTGCGTCCCGAAAAGCTCCTGCCCGTCGTGCTTGAAATCGACCGCCCAGTTCGACTGCGCGCCAACCTCTTTGCACATAGTGCACTGGCTCGCGAGCCATTCAAGGTCGGACCATTCGAGCCGCTTGTTGCGCCGGTTCATCTCCTCCCATTCCTCTTCGGAGAGGCGTCCGACATTGGCCATCCTGGCGATCATGAAGTGATTGGCCCCGAGCACTTTAGAGATGCGGTCGACGACGTAGGAATTAAGCCCGTCGATAGAGGCCCCTACGACGACGACCGACGCGACCCCTATGATTATCCCGATCAGCGTCAGGAAGGCCCGCAGCTTGTGGGCAAAGATCGATTGCAGCGCGATCTTAAACGAGTCCGAGTAAAAAGAGTAAATGTATCTCATATCAACTATTAACCTGAACTGGTTGATTCCACTCTGACTACGAACAGTGAAAAGAAAATGTTTACAGTAATTTGTGGGGGGAAACGGGGTTTATACGCAATTCCCGTCCGGGCTTTCTCAGTAGCACAAATCCGTACCTAAGTAAGTCGATTTAGATCATTGATCTGTCTTCTTGTAAGAGACCGGCCTGAATTTTTACTCCTGTTGGGTCTCGACCGGCCGCCACGGCAGTAATATGTCGGAAATTTCAGCAACTTTCCCTCTTCGGCATTCAATATTGAATGCCGATTCGAGGAGTGCGAGGCGCTTCCGTCTCGATCGGGCGAGCATGCTCTCTCCCGGTCTGACGCAAATGCCAGTGTGATGTTTTTTGATCAATAGACACTATGGCGTTGAAGGCAGCTCTGAGTCTAATTCAGGCGCCATCGCCGAATAAGGATAAATGGGGATTAAGCTAGCTGCGGCGGGCATTGAGGGTTTCGAGCCGTCCGCCAGACTAAAAAGAATCCTGGGATCGGCGGCGTCCGGCCTGGCGCCAGACACGGCGTTCGATCTGGAGCTTGACGGCGGGCGACTGCGCGTCGGCGCGGGTCAAGTCAAGTTCCGAGTTGTGATCCATAACCGGCGCGGAGTGTCGGCGCTCAGTTCCATCGACGAGAAGCGAATGGGCGATGCCTATCTGGATGGCGACATCAGCATCGAAGGCGACCTGATGGCGGCGCTCGACCTGCGTACTTCGCTCACAGACCGCCATCCGCTCCTTTATCTCTGGTCTACCTACGGGCAGCGCTTGATGTTTGGCCAGGTCGAGCGCGACAAGCAGTGGATACAGGAGCATTACGACAGCGAATCCGATTTTTATCTGCTCTTTCTCGACAAACAACACCGCTGCTACTCGCACGGCTACTTCGAAGACGACGAGGAACCGCTCCATCGCGCCATCCGGCGCAAGCTGGATACGGCCATCGCCGCCTGTGGAATCCGGCCCGGATGGCGAGTGCTCGATATCGGCGCCGGATGGGGCGCTTTTACGGAATACGCCGGTAAGCTCGGCGTCCATGTGACCTCGCTCACGATATCGGCTGAATCGGAGCGCTACGTTAACGACTTGATCGCCCGCGAGAATCTGCCGTGCCGGGTCGCCCGCGAGCACTTCCTCGAATACGACTCGGAGGAACGTTTTGACGCGATCGTCAACCTCGCCGTTACCGAGCACCTGCCGGACTATACCGCCACCCTGGCGCAGTATGAAAGATTGCTGAAGCCGGGCGGGCGCGTATTTCTAGACGCGTGCGTCTCCCGCAGCAAGTACTCGTTCTCATCATTCGTGCTTTCGCATGTCTGGCCGGGGAACACGACGCCGCTACAGCTCACGGATTATCTCGCCGCAGTTGCGAAGACCCCGTTCGAGCTGATCGCTGTACATAACGACCGCCGCAATCACCTGCTAACGACCAGGCGCTGGGCCGAAAACCTGGATTATCATCGTGACGAGATAGTCGCCCGCTGGGGCGAGCGGCTGTATCGCCGATTCCGTCTCTACCTTTGGGGGTGTGTCCATTCCTTCTCGAACGATGATGTAACTGCTTATCGTCTCGTGCTCGAGCTCCCCGCGGACATTCAGGCTCGCAACAGGTTTGCTCGCGGATGTTTCTCCCGATCCCACAAACCCCTGACCGGTCGAATCCGGCAGGCTATTGGCGACTCCTGGAGGTCTGCTCGCGCGCAATGACCTCGACGAAAGAATCTGATTCTGGGCGAGCCCGCCCTTCAAATAGGAGTGCTATTATGGCGCAAATCAAGGGTGCTCTCAATCGCCTGTGGGAATGCAAGCAGTGCCACCGGTTTGTAACGGACGACGAGAACGTTGCGTATCACCTGGTTGAAGGGACTCTCTACGGTTGGTGCGAACCCTGCTTCACAAGGCGAATTGGTAATAAGACTACATTGTGATGTTTTTCGTCTCGCCGTCACTTTGTGATGAGGAGAGATTCGAGTACGAATATGAAGAGCTTATCATTAATCACTCTCACTCCTGGGCCGATGCTATGGGCAAGACTAGTAGCCCCGGCTTTTGTTGGAATGCTCGCCATTGCAGCCAGTGCTCCGGGCACCTTTATTCACGCGCAGTATTGTAATCCGGCGGTTGTCAGTTACATCGTCCGCGATGAGGCAGGCAAGGTGCTGGATGGAGCAGCACTAAAGTCTATCCTCGAACAGTTGCCACCGTCGATCCGCGAAGCCCGGGTCTCTGTAGGTGAGGTCTCTCTTTCGGATAATGGCAAGCGTTTTTATTGGAGAGAATCTATCGACTGGGCAAAAGGCGAGAAGGTGCCGTCCTTGCAGTTTATCAATAATGAGACCTGCACGATGCATTTAACCGAAGCCACGCTGATCTACAAGAATATAAAGATGCGACTTGTCTTCAATCTGGAGATCACAAGCGCGGAGCTCAACCGTCGACCAGTAGTCGATTCTCTCTCATATCAGGAAGGCACATTCAGGCTGGACTTGACGGGCTGGTCACAAGACGCTGATAAGGTGATTCCCTCCGAGATGTGGAAAAAGGTTAGAGACAAACCTGAAGATTGATCGTGTGAAAGTCGAACTCATATTTGCCGGTCGGCTATACAAAGCGTTGGCCTCCTCCGGTAGTGCATCCAAAACCCTGTTGTTTTGCCAATCGGATAAGCGAATTCAATGGATTCATCTGAGGAACCGTAACACTTATTAGAAAACTTGAATGAACTGTCCGGAAATAAGTGTCTTGTCGTAGCTGTATAGACAGTCCAGGATATGATCAGAAATCGACTTCTGGGACTCAAAAAATCTTTGGTCGGTTACTTCTCCATGAAGAAAAAGAACACTTGCGATTGAATAAGGATAACCTGATTGCAACCTCCGGCCTCACTGGCTCTTGGGTATCAGAGTCCAGCGCCATTTCTGCCCTTGCTGATTTGACCCTTCCAGTCTTATCAAACCCCCTTCGACATTCCCTTCCGAGACCGAGTAACCATTGCCAATAACTATTTGCACAAAATTCCCCGACTGCCTCCATGTGCCCCCGACCGAACCCGTCCTGATCGTGTATCGGAGCTTGCCGCCCTTCTGAAATTCGATGGTAAACTCTCCCGATTCCGCGCTCATCCCGGTCCAGGTTGTGCCCTCAAGCCCTGTCGTGCTCGATCTCTCAATCGGATTACCTTGTGTCGCTGGACCTGGGATAGAGTCGACTGAATCTCGAGAAACTATCGCTCTGTCTGTCGCTTCGGTCAATTTTTGCCCGGGCGCCGCAATCACCAATTCCTCGGCTCTGTATCCTTCTATGACGGCAAATGGTTTCTGCTCCTTGCCAGACCCTAAA
>DASTET010000589.1:0-3703 GCA_035709445.1 Blastocatellia bacterium
TCACGCGCTCTGCCTTCATAAAAACAGACCGGCTCGCTCACAGCCTTTGATGCGGCCTCTTCGGCGGGCGTCCCTTTCCAGGCGGCAGGAGGCTTGCGAGCGACTAAAACCACCTCCTCGATCTCGCCGACGGCGGCGGCAGAAACGGCATCGAGCGCGCCGAGCGCGCCCGACGGCACGAGCAGACGCCGTCGGCTTTCTTCGGCGGCCCGCTTCATTGAAGAGAGGAACTCGTCGTCGGCAAAAGCGCCGACGCTCACGGCCACGACATCGAGCCCGCCTCGAAGCGCACGTTCTCCGTACCGTTTCAGCCCTGCGTGCCCGGCTGCCTCAACCACTACATCCATCCCGGCGGCGAAGAACTGATCCGGGTCGGCGGTTAATTTAACGCCGGGTTTAATTATCTCTGCGGCGCGCGCCTTCTCGACATCGCGCACGAGCACCGCAGCAATGTCTGCGCTCCCGGCGCGGCCTTCAACCACGGCGCGTGCGACCGCGCGGCCAATCGTTCCAAAGCCGATCAAACCAATTCGCATATCTTGTGAGAAGATTCTCAACCACAGAGGGTCACAGAGGCTTATTCATTCTTCCTCTGTGTGCCTCTGCGTCCTCTGCGGTAAATCGGTTTTTGCATCAAGAAATACTGCTGATAATTATTCGACCGCCGCCTGAGCGATCTGGTGATCGAGATCGGCGGGGATGCCGCCGCTTACGCCGACCGCGCCGATGACTTTTCCATCTTCGACGATGGTAACGGCGCCTTTGCCTACCAGAAATCGCCCCGGCCCCAGGCCGATAATCGAAGAGGCAAAGAGCGGCCTTGCCTTCCAACGCTCTTCAAGCTCTGCTGTCGATGCGCGAAAGGCAGTAGCGGTGACCGCCTTGGCCTGTGCAATCTCAGGCGTAACCCAGAGCGCGTTATCCATCCTGAGCGCGCCCGCGAGGTGGCCCGCGCTATCAACGACCACGATTGCCGCCTCTACTCCAAGCTCTACCGCTTTCGCTTTGCCCTGTTGCAAACATCTTTCCACACGTTCAAGCGTGAGATCAGCTGCCATGGCTCTTCTCCTGCTCATCGGGCCCTGCGGACTGTTCGGCCCGCCTGTCTCCTTCTTCATCGCAAGTCCCTGGCCGGGGGCCAACCGTATCGACGCTTAACCCCTTGACCACCGTTTCGTATGGAACGGATTTGTACAGTTTATACCAGGTGAACATTTTTCGACCTCTCAGCTCTCAGGAGTATCGTCTTCTTTTCCGTGGACGGCAAACCAGTAAATACCGTTCATGTGGTTCCAGCGTTTTTGCGCGGCCACGCGCACCGCTTCTATCGCGGCATGTTGCAGCTCGGGAGTGTTGCAGTATTTTTCGGCAATCTGATAGCCGCGAGCGCTGTGAATCTCATCCGCCTCGACGTGGCCCTTGAAGAAGCGTATCTCGTGATCTCCGGGGTTCCACCCGTAGTTTTTATGCAGGCTCGGAATAATGCGAGGATAGATCAGCGGCGGCTGTGATTCGAGCCCTATCATAAGCGCGGCGCATGAAACTTCCCACGGGCTCTGATAGACCAGCCGCCAGCCCCAGTCTTTCAGCGCCTGTGTCCACGGCAGCACCTTCGCGCCGGTGACTTCGTCGCGCGTCAACCCGCATGCTTCGGCGTAATCGATCAGCATCTCGAGGTGGCGATCATCCGGGTCTTCTTCTTCCTTGAGGTTATCGAGGATGCTGTCCTTGACGTCCTTCTGCGGGCAGTGCGCCCATATGAAGGCGAGCCAGTTCAGATAATCGGTGACGAAGTGATAATGCTGGACGACATAGACCGCCGTCTGCCGTTTGGTGAGCTCGCCTGCGGCCCACTTGTCGATGAAGGGATGGTCTTTGCTGTGCCGCTCGTCCCTTGCGGCCTTCAACTCGTTCAGGAATGAAACTGCCTGCACCATAATTCCTCCTGTCAGATTAAGCAACGGATTGACTAACAAGACGCGGGCTCAGTTGCTCGCCCGGTTCTTTCTTGCGAAATGGCGCGCCGTTATGCGGTCCGCCGCGAAGATCGAAACTATCCCCACGGTAAGAAACAGGCCCAGTGTCGGCGAGCGAGGAATCGATCCGGCATCGACGATGAAGAGATTGTCGATGTCGTGCGACTCGAAATACTGATTGATGACAGAATTCTTAGGGTCGGAGCCTGCCCGGCACCCGCCCGTGAGCCACTTGAATACCAGCCCGTCATTAGGGATGATCGGCTCAGGTATTATCTTCTTCGCCCCCATCTTTTCGAGCACACGAGCGGCTAGCTGCTGACCGGTTTCGAATACGCGCTTGACCTCGGGGTGTATGCTCGGATATGTGCGCTCCTCTTTGCCGGTGTGGCGGCTGTACTTGATAATCTCAGGCCCGAATATCTGAACGCGGCTCTCGCGGTCTATGCGCCCGCGCGGGGCCGCTCGCGGCAGCTTGGTATCGACGGCTATGCGCGCGATATGCTCGCGCGGCTGGCGTAATTTGAGCTGCGCCGCAGTGGGCTTTGCCCACGGGTTGTTTATCTGCCGCATGTACTCTTTATGCTCCTGGCCGAACTGCGGCGCGAACGGAAAGAGCGCGTGGCGTTCCGGCTGCCCATCCCAGAAACAGTAGAGCGGCGGCGAGCTGTATCCGCTTATGAGCAGTATGCGGTCATCACCAATCTTCGTCTGCACGTGATAGAACGGGTCGACGCCCCAGCCTCCATCCATCCCGGCGACCTTCTGATCGAAGAAGCCGATGACTCCGACCTGCCCGCCCTCTCCATAATGACCGTCGACGTTATGCCCGACGTTAGGATTCTCGACCATAAGCGCGTCGCCACAATCCTCTTTCGATCCATACCCGGACGCGAAGAGCAGAGGAGGGGTCTCAAGGTCCCCGCAACTGACAATCACTTTCTTTGCGAGGACGGTGATCTCCTTCGCGCTGCCCCAGTCGGCGATCTCGTCGCCCGGATAGACTTCATCCGGCAGGTCCAGCTTTTTGATGAGGACGCCCCGCGCAACGGGACGTCCATCGCTCCGCTCGATCAGTATTCGCTGGGCCCGCGCATTAGGTATGATCTCGACGCCGTTACGCTCGGCTATCGGGGCGTGGGTGACCAGAGTCGACATCTTCGAGTCGTATTTGCATATCTGCCGGTCGGCGCAGTGGCCGCAGAAGATGCAGTTTTTGACCGCGCGCCCGTTGCCCGGCCTTATCTCGTAGCCCATCGATTCGGCGGTCTTCTTAAACAACTCTGCGCCCGTGCGGTTCGAGAAGGTCTCTTCGGGTTGAAGGCTGACGTTGAAGACGCGCCCTGCCTCTTCGACAGCCGACTTGAAATTCTCCTTGCTCCAGTCTATCCCGGTCTCTTGCTGCCACTCTTCGTAATCTTCATCGAACGGGAACCAGGCGGCGCTGCCGAATATGAGTGAGCTTCCGCCCACACCACGGCCTCGCCCGTGACGTGTGACGTAACCATAACCGAACTTGATGTCGCCGGGGATGTTCGCGTACATCCTCCTTCGCAGAGGTATGCCGTAACCAGGCTTCGGGTCGCCTTTCAGATAAGCGCCCGCCTCTATGACCGCGATCTTGAGCCTGCTGCCGGTTTCGGGGTTGATGCCTTTTTCGGAGAGCTTCGCCGCGAGTATGCAGCCTGCGGTGCCGCCTCCTACTATCACCACGTCATAGTTCCTTA
>DASTET010000590.1:0-14967 GCA_035709445.1 Blastocatellia bacterium
CAGGAAGGCTTCGATCACCAGCGGATCGACATCGCTGTCGGTGACAAACAGCACCTTCTCCCCGCCCTTGATCCCGTAACCCGGCCTTTGATCGCCAGTGTATGGCATGGGCCGCTCGACTATGCGCCGCACATAGGGCAGGAGCTGATCGACGGTCGTTATGTTCGGGACCGCAGGGTAACGCGGAGCAGGATATGCTTGCCGGTCGTCCGTGAGCGGCTTTTCGGTCGCCTGAGATGGTAAGATGTTTGGCCAGCAGATTAACAGCGTTACCGTGACCAAAAGTAGAACGCGAGCTTCTTTAAACATAGCCGGAGGCTCCTTGATATTCGACCTATGCTTGAACCGGGGCCAACTGCAACCCGGGAATCAATGCCCGCTCAGCCGACAGATGAAAAGCGCGAGTGCTGATCCGTCACGGATAAGCAAGCCTTCAACCACCGTACGACCCCGCCCTTTTCGCTTGCACCCGCCCAAGGACGATTCCGGCACCGGGTACGGCCTTAATAGAGGATAGCAATGCCGAATCACATCTCATACCCTGCCCAAAAGATCCTTTATAAAGCGCGTGCTTTTCACGCTGAAGAAAAGTGACTGACTGATCGGTCGTGATTATGAGAAAAAAGGGGCGCTCTGTCAAGCTGAAAAGGGTGGGTAGCATAGAGAGCTTCCGTCATTAGAGCATTCGCCGCAGAAGACATCGCAGAACTGCAGAGTATCGATCGGTCCCCAGTCTTCTTTGCGGTCATTTCGGCCTTGATTACTTAGAATTATCCGTTTAAAGCGAGAACTGAATGGCCCTGGGGGCCAGGTCCGTTTTTTATAAGAATCGATATCGCTTATGGACTTTCCGAGGCACATCTGGTAAGGTAAAGGCGTTTGTTTCAACAGACCGAGTGCTGTTGTTGCTTTTTGGCTTAGGAGTTTCCCGCCGCTATTGGAGAGCGTTTGATTTTGGATTTCTCAATCCCTTTCCCAGAGAGCCTCGGAAGTTCCTCTAACTGATTTCAGGAGAGACATGAATAAGAGAATTTACGTTGGAAATCTGTCGTACCAGACGACGGAGAGTGACATAACCAACCTGTTTGAACAGGTAGGCCAGGTCGAATCAGTGAATATAATAACGGACCGCGACACCGGTCGCTCGAAGGGCTTCGGCTTTGTGGAGATGGGCGTTGAGGATGCTGATAAAGCTATCGCTCAGTTCAACGGAACAGAGATCAACGGCCGCTCGCTTACGGTCAATGAAGCCCGCCCGCGCGAAGAGCGATCAAACAATCGCGGCGGATACGGCGGTGGCCGCGGTGGCCGCGGCGGCCGCGGCGGGTATGGAAACCGCTATTAGGTAATCGCGAGAATGAAAAATGCTGGAAAGGGTAGAAGGCATTACCCGTTTATCCTTTCCAGCGCTAAGAAAGAGCATAAAATAGACCCCCCTATTGATTTCCGCTTTTCAGCAAACCTGTTCAAGCCTGTTGCTGCTTCTGCGAGCACAGCGTGAGTTTTGCGCCGAAGCAGGGTGTCGAAAGAGAGAATAATGAGATCAAACAACTTCAAAGAGCTGGGCCTGAGCGCGCGGCTTGCGCAGATACTCGAAAGTCTCGGCATGACAGAGCCGACCGAGATACAAACAAAGACCATACCTTTTGCTCTAGCGGGCCGAGACATAATCGCTTCGGCGGAGACGGGATCAGGTAAGACGATGGCCTTCCTGCTTCCGATCATAGAACGGCTTGAGCAGCAAGGCCCGCTGCGCGCGGTCATACTCGCCCCGACGCGAGAGCTTGCTATTCAGATAGAGGCAAACGCAAAGAGCTACAGCCGCGCCGCCCGGCTTCGCACTGTTGCGGTCGTCGGAGGTGAGAGCGCGTCCAGACAGATCAAGGGGCTCATCTCAGGAGCTGATATCTTAATTGCGACTCCGGGACGGTTGAATGATTTGATAGAGCGTGGCTCAGTCCCGCTCAAACAGGTAGAGGTCCTTGTGCTCGATGAGGCGGACCGTATGCTCGATATGGGCTTTCTTCCGCAGGTCAGGAGGATCATCAAGCACCTCCCCAAAAAACGTCAGACGATGCTGCTTACTGCGACGCTATCGAGAGAGGTTGAGCAATTAGCCCGCGAGCTGCTCACGGACTGCGCGCGAGTAGAGGCCGCCCGCCCGGCCAAAACGGTCGCCACCCTCAATCAGAAAGCTTTTCCCGTGCTCTCGCATGCAAAGCTGCCTCTCCTGCTTGCGCTGCTCAAGGAGCACACGGAAGAGACATTTCTCGTCTTCACGCAGACCAGGCGGGGCGCCGACAGGGTGTCGCATGTGTTGAAGGCAAACAAGCACGAAGTCGCTCTGCTCCACTCTGACCGCAGCCAGCCGCAACGCAACGCTGCGCTGGCCAGCTTCCGCTCGGGTCGGACCCGTGTTCTCGTAGCGACCGATGTCGCCGCGCGCGGGATCGACGTGGACGACATAGCCTTTGTGGTCAATTACGAAGTGCCCGCTACCGCCGAAGATTATATCCACCGCGTAGGGCGGACGGCCCGCGCGGGTCGCAACGGCTCTGCCCTCACGCTGGTGAGCCCCGAAGAGGAGCCGGTGCTTGCATCAATCGAGCGCACCACCGGGGTCACTATGGAGAGGTCGAAGCTAAAGGGATTTTCCGACGGCAGGTCTGATGAGCAGATCAGACTGGCGAGCGAGATAGCCCGGCTCCGCTCATCTCCAGGTCGATCATTTAGAACACGCGCGTCGCGCTATTAGGAGCTACCGGCGCGAAGGTCAATATTTCGTTAAGGAGGTGACATCATTTCAAAGGAAGATTCAATCCCCGTTGATGGGACCGTAGTAGAATGCATGGGAAACGCTACATTCAAAGTCAAGATAGGCGAAGGGCATCAGGTATTGGCCCACCTGTCCGGCAAGATGCGCAAGAATTACATAAAGGTGCTGGCAGGAGACAATGTGAAGCTTGAGCTGTCTCCTTACGACCTGACGAAGGGGCGCATTACCTACAGATATCGAAACTGAATCGAGCCGCAAGAGAGATGGACAGCGTTATCCTCTCGTCCCTGTTAATGCTGTTTATCGTTTCCACATACGGAAAACAGCCTGGCGAGTCTATTTGCTCGCGACCCTGAGATATGCATGGGCTTGAAACAGGTCATAACTTCTACGGCTGTAAGAAGGTCGTTTTAATATCGCGAGCGGCGCTAGTGAGCCTATGGAGTGGGGCGACTTGTCGCCGCACTCCCTATATCGGCCCTTGTTTGACAAAGCCAGTATTAAGGGCTAAGGTAATTGCGAACGGAGATTAGCTCACTCTATTCTCAGCTTCTCTGGAATTCTCCAGACCATCTGATACTAACGGCTCACATATCGAGGCGGCTGGCCGTACGATCCTGATTGAATTAATAAGACGGACCATTCACCCGGTTAATGCTGGCAGATCGGCCATTGATCTAAAGGTGAGATGCGAGAGATGCTGTCTGTTGGGAAAAAGGTAGTCTATCCGTGTCAGGGGCCGTGTCTTATCGGCGCGGTAGTCAGACGGGTCGTTGATAACAGGGCCGTTACGTTTTATCAACTGCTTATCCTCGATGAGGGCGGCGGAAAGCTGTTCGTTCCGGTAGACAAGGTCAACGCCGTAGGCATCAGGCCGTTGTTGAAAAGGGCAGAGATTCCGGGACTGCTGGAAAGATTGAAGAGGCCCACAAGCACGGCAGAGGATAGCAGACAGCGAGCCCGCGACAACTCGAGGCTGCTAGCCTCCGGCTCGGCATTTGACCTGGCCGAGATCGTTGAGTCGCTGACCGAGCTGAATGAGACAAAGCCATTATCGATTGGGGAACGAAAGACGCTCGAAAGGGCGAAGAAGTTGCTTGTTTGCGAGATAGCTGAAGTGTTGAGAAAAACAAGGGAAGAGGCCGAACGCCAGGTCGACAAGGCGCTCAGGGCTCGAACAAACGCAGGCCCTCATAAACAGCCCGAGCGCCAGCGCAGCCTAGACTGAAATGAATGCGATAGATCAAAAACTCATCTATTCGATTTTGCAGGAAGTAGACGCTCTGTTAAAGCAAGGGGTTCTGCCCGTACACAACGAACACTTGAAGCACCTGCGTGAAGACAACATACTCGAATACCTAATCTTCATGAAGAACCAGGGACTGATCAGCGGCGACCTGATAACGGCCGTCGCAGATAGAACGCCTTATAGGCTCACGAATATAAGGCTGACCTATGCAGGTATCAGGGCGCTCCGGGTGTAGCTTACCGTCAGTCAGCATTCCGGCAAAATGAGAAGGCAGGGGCCTCTCTCTGTCATCCCGATAAAGGAGTGGTCTGTAAAGCCTGAGGCCTCGACCGGGGCCATTCTTCCAGTTCGGCCTTATACAGTGCTCACAGATCATCCTCATCGCTTTCCTTCAAAGAACTTAAGCTTCTTTCGTCGTGGTAATCCCATTGCGACGGCAAAGGTTGAGGGCCGGGGCGAATACCCGCAATATCTTCTTCGCCGGTCCTCGGAGGCGCGTTAGCTTTGCGTTCTTTGGCTTCGGCCCTGCGAACTTCCTTGTCTTTCTGTTTCTGCTGCCGCGCTTTTTCCTTCTCACGCTTGCGAAATGTCTGTCTCGATTTTCTCGCCACCCTCTCACCCCCGTTTTAGACTGCGCACCCTTGTCGATTTAGTGCCTCTTCTATTCGTTATCTTCGCTCTCCGGGTCGTTCACGCGGCTGGCGAAGTTCTCTTCGTTTAAATCGTCATCAAGCCAATCATCATCATCCCCGCCGAACATCTGACCTCTGACCACTTCGCGCATCGGTCCTTTCGGAGCGCGCTCCGATTTTTGACCGCCTTTCGATTTGCTCCGGCCCCGTCGCGGCGCGATATCGGGACCGAAATTGCGCCTCGGTTTGTCGCCGCGCGCGGGCGGGTCGGCAAAACCTGGGGCTGAGGTCGGGCCGGGCTCAAATGAGGAAGTGCGAGACGGAGTTGGGCCGGGGCGCGGTCGGTCTTCTCTGGCGCGAGCTTCGTTGATAGCGAGTGGTCTGCCTTTGAACAACTGGTTATTGAGTCGGCGTATGGCCTCTTCGGCGTGGGCGCGGTCGGCGAACTCGACAAAAGCAAAGCCGCGCAGCTTTCCGGTCTCCCGGTCCGTCGGGAGAAACACATAAGCGAGCGGTCCGATTGCGGAGAAGTATTCCCTCAACTCCGCCTCGGTCACGTTATAAGGAAGATTTCCGACAAATAAACGAACAGGCATATACCTCTCTGTTTTAATTGTTCTCCTTGCAAGCCGTGGCTTGACGGCTACCGGCAGCCGCTTCCTGACTTGGGGGCATTACTGTGGATGATAGGTTGATAACCTCAAAGCGTTCTACCTTCGGGCTCCCCTCGATCACCTCTGACAGGCTCCTCGTCACTTCAGGGTTCAGCGTGCGGTCGAAGGCTTCTTCGCTCTCTCTATCGTCCCAGAATGTGATGACCAGCGCTTCCGGGCGGTCCGGCGATAGAAAAATAATCTGGTCCAGAAATCCCTTCTGCTCGCGTAGCAAAGGGACGACCTCGGACGTGATTACACGGATAAACCTCGGTATCGAATCCGCCCTGAGCCTTATACTAACATGACGAGCAAACATAACGAGACCTCTTGTTGGTGAGCTGTTCGATTCAGGCAGTCTGGCGAATTCCAGATCGGCTGAGAAGGGAGTTAGCCAGGCTCAGTTCTCTCTTAGCCTATGGCAGGCGAAAGGCTTTGTCAAACACGATTCCCGGAAGATTCTTTTTGATCGCCCAGCCGAGCCCCCTGTCGCCCGATTAGCAAAGACACGCGGTAACAGGCCCGCTGCCGATCAAGACGAAAGCGATTTCGGCGGCAAACTCTCGGCTGGTATAATCGCCCGGTCACAATCAAGCTAAATGAGAAAGGACGGCTCCTTATGAAGCTTTCGATTCGATCTTTCCGGATGACTCCCCTGCTCGCGCCCGCTTTCATTCTCATGTTTCTTTCGGCCTCAGCCGGGCTCGCGCAGCAGGTGCGCGTCCTCCCCGCAGAAGTGAAAGAGACGCGAACGACGGGCAGCTTCTTTGGAGGGCTCGAAGTCCAGCTTAAAGTGCTGGGCGATGTTCTGGCCGACGCAAAGGCGATACGCCTCCTGCTAACGACCGCCGTCGATGAAACCGGCAGAAATATAATCAATGAAAAAGAGACGGAGACTGACTTCAAAGAGATAGACGAGTATGAGCGGAATGCCGCAAAGATCGATATCAAGCTCAAGACTCCTGCACGTCAGGCCATGCACGTCAGAGAGATTACCGGCAGCTTCGAAATATTTGTCCCCGCAAAAGACCCTGCCTCAACCATCACTATAACGGGCATTCAGAAATCGACCGGCACGCCTATCTCTGCCCCCGCGCTCAAAGCCGCAGGCATAGAGATAACCATGTGGACCAAACAGCAATTCGAGGCGCGGCGAAAGGCTGAAGAAGAGAAGCTCAAGAAGGCCCAGAAAGCGGACGAGGCGAACCTGGGCGAAGCGCTCGGCGAAGCCCTCACCAAGGTTTTCGGCGGGCTCTTCGGCAGCCTCGACAACCTGAGCGATAACAGCATCGCTTTCCAGATCAAAGACCCGCAATCGATGCTCGTCGGGATAGAGTTTCTAGACGATAAAGGTGCCACTATATCAGGCAGCCGCTTTACGAGCGGCAGCCCTAAAGACCAGACCCGCATCCACGATTTCGATGAGAAGCTTCCCGAAACGACGCGTGTCAGGCTCTACGTGCTTACGCTACGATCAGTAATCAAGACGCCTTTCAAGCTTAATAACATCCCGCTCCCCTGAGCGAGAAAGCCATAATAACCGCTCGCAATGACCCGGCATTTCAAGCAAGGAGGACGCGCGAGACCTGAAACCCGAAATCGCTATTGACCTGTATGGATGATCAGTGTCCGCAGCCGCTTACTCATATTTGAGAGCGACCATAGGCTCAATCCTGCTCGCCCTCCTCGCCTGCACATAACACGCTACCCCGGCCACCATCACTACCACGGCGCTCGCCACGCCGTACGTCGCTACGTCCATCGCCCCTACCCCAAACAGCAGGCACGCCATCACTCGCGTCAGCCCCATCGCCCGCTGAAAGCCGACATGACCTCAAACGACCGGTCAATAGCGCTCCCATATCTCCTCCAAAGAAGCCAGAAGCCAGAATCTTTCGGGGTATATCTCGATTGCCGCCGTGTGAATGAAAGCAGAACCTGCGTCGACTAGCTTCTGGCTTCTGGCTTCTGACTTCTTGAGAATCATTCATGTCTTATCGCCGTGATAGGGTCGACTTTCGTCGCTCGCCGCGCAGGCACGTAACACGCAACGGCTGCCACCGCAACTAGCAGCGCGCTCACGGAAACGAAGGTTGCCGGGTCGGTCGGCGTCACTCCATAAAGCAGGCTCGACATCAGTCGCGTAAGCGCAAGCGCCCCGGCCACGCCCGCGCCGATGCCGATAACAGCGAGCAGCATGGCCTGCCCGAAGACCAGCTTCATCACGTCGGAGACCTGCGCGCCTAGCGCCATGCGTATCCCTATCTCGCGCGTGCTCTGCGCCACGGTGTACGACATCACGCCGTAAATACCTACCGCCGCAAGCGCCACGGCCAGCGCCGCAAAGATGCCCAGGAGCAGCATGTAGAAACGGCGCTCGGCCACCGACGAAGAGAGCACCTGCTCCATGGTCCGCACGGCGGAGACCGGCTGATCCGGGTCTATCGAAAGGACCTCGGCGCGGATGGTCGAGGCAAAGCTCGCGGGGTCCGGGCCGGTGCGCGTTACGAGCGTAAGCGCGCGAGCCGGGAATTGCAGCGAGGAAATATACATCTCAGGCCCCGGTTCGAGATACAATCGCTGCCGCGAGTCCGACACGATGCCGACTATCTCACCGCGAAACCCCTCGCCAAATGGTATGCGAACGCGCTTGCCTATAGGATCTTGTCCGGCGAAGAACCGGCGCGCGAGCGCCTGATTTATGATCACCGCGCCGGGCGTCGAGATGCGGTCGCGGTCGGTAAAAAAGCGACCGCTCAAAAGCGAGATGCCCATCGCTTTGAAATAATCCGGGCTCGTCCAGCGGAGGTTGGCATACTGCTCTTCGCCGTCGGCCCCAACCTGCTCGCCTTCGACGGTGAAGCTGAAGACAAAAGATCGCGGCTCAAGCGGGAGGACGCTGATGAGCCCCGCGCTCTCGACTCCCGGCAGCGCCTCGACTCGATCGAGAAGCTGATCGTAAAAGGCTGCGACCTGCTGGTCTTCCGCATATCGCTCCTTCGGAAGCGACAGCCGCATCGTCAGCACGTTTCGCGTATCGATTCCGGGGTCTTCATTGAGCAACCGCATGAAGCTCTTGACCATAAGCCCCGCGCCTATAAGCAACACGAGCGACAATCCTATTTCGGCAACCACAAGGATGTTTCTGAGGCCCAGCCGGCGCGAGTCCGTCGCAGAGCTTCGGCCACCCTCTTTGAGGCTTTGATTCAGGTCGGGCTTTGAGGCTTGCAGCGCGGGGGCGAGCCCGAATAGGACGCCGGTCAAAAGCGAGATCGCAAGAGTGAAGCCGAGCACGGTCGCATCAATAGAGACTTCCTGCGCGCGAGGTATGATATCGGGGCTTAAGGTGAGGAGCCCGCTCACGCCCCAGGCCGCAATGATCAAGCCGAGCGCGCCTCCGAAAAGCGAGAGTAAAATGCTCTCTGCGAGCAACTGGCGGATCAGCCTTGACCTTGTGGCCCCGAGCGCGGCGCGAATGGCCACTTCCTTCTGTCGAGCGGCGGCCCGCGCAAGCTGAAGGTTGGCCAAGTTGGCGCAGACGATCAGCAGCACAAAGCCGACCGCCACGAGGAAGACTTCGAGCGCGCCGCGAATGTTCCGGACCGTGTATTCGTGGAGCGGGACTATCTTTATTCCCATCCCGGTGTTGTACTGCGGGTACATCTGTTCGAGCCGGCCCGCAATCGTGTCCATTTCGGCGGCAGCCTGCTCCGAGGTGACGCCCGGCTTCAGGCGGCCTATCGCGTAGATGTATCGGCCCCCATAGTTCTGCGCGTCCCTCGCCGTGAAAGCCATCGGCGTCCACAGCTCATCATCTCGATCAGGGAAATGGAAATCACTCGGCGTTATGCCTATCACCGTGTGGCTGCGACCGTTGAGCATGATCTGGCGGCCAATCGTGTCGAGGCTCCCGCCGAACCTTCGCTGCCATAAAGAGTAGCCGATTATCGCTACGTTATCGCGTCCGGGCTGGTCCTCTTCCGCCGCGAAGCTGCGCCCCTGAAGGGGGCTCACGCCGAGCATATCGAAAAAGCCAGCAGTCACGCGCTCGCCAGATACTCTTTCGGGCTCGCCGACTCCCGTCAGATCGAAAAGCTCGTTCCTGTGCGATTCGAAGCGTTCGAAGAGGGTCTGCTGTTTCTGCCACTCGATGAAGTTGCCGGGTGAGACCGTAGACTCGGCCCCTCTCGACAGCAAGTACTGTCGCACTCCGAAAAGCCTGTCGGGCTCTTTGTAAGGCAGGGGCCTGAGCAACACCGAATAGACCACGCTGAAGATAGCAGTGTTGGCCCCTATTCCAAGCGACAGAGTGAGTATCGCCACGGCGGCGAAGACGGGCTGCTTGAGCAGCATCCGCATTCCGTATTTCAGGTCCTGCAAAAATGCTCCCATCACGTCAACCCTCCTTTTTCCCTGCGGAGTATATTTGAGCGTCCCGGGTCGGGAATAATCTTCCCATCAGGCTTTAACAAATCGGCAATATCTTTAACATCTTTTTGCATGTCGAAATCTCATATTCGCTCGCTTGATCGGCCCGAAACATTGATCGATAATACGCCGCATGGAGCCTCAGGCAAAACCGAGAGTCAAGATATGTTGCATAGCCAGCGTCGAAGAGGCGTGGATGGCCATAGGTCACGGGGCCTCTGCCCTGGGCCTTGTATCGGAGATGCCAAGCGGACCCGGCGTCATAAGCGAACAACTGATAGCGAGCATAACAAAGTCGATCCCCCCGGCAGTCTCTACTTTTCTCCTCACGAGCAAACAGGACATCGCCTCGATCATCGCTCAACAACGCCGCTGTCGAACGAACACCATACAGATATGCGACCGCCTCGAAACGGGAACTTACGATGAGCTGCGAGAGGCGCTGCCGGGCATCGCGCTTGTCCAGGTCATTCATGTGTGCGGCGAAGACTCAATCGAAGAGGCCGTCCTCGTGGCCCCGCACGTCGACGCCATATTGCTCGATTCGGGCAACCAGAGGCTCGCAGTCAAGGAGCTTGGGGGAACCGGGCGCGCGCACGACTGGACAATCAGCCGAAAGATACGCGACGCGGTCGATAAACCTATATTCCTCGCCGGAGGGCTCAAGCCTGATAACGTGCGCGAAGCGATCAGAACTGTTGAGCCTTTCGGCATAGATATCTGTAGCGGGGTTCGGACCGAAGGCATGCTCGATAGCCGCAAGCTAGCTTCTCTATTTGACCGGGTGATGTGCGGCTGACAGAATCAGCGACCGCAGCATCTCTTGTATTTTCGACCGCTGTCGCACGGGCATTGCGCGTTGCGCGCCACGGGAGCAATCGAACTTTTCGCCCTGGGGCTCGATTTGAATAGCCCAAGCATCACCAGCGCAAACCAGAGGCCGACGGCCAGGACCGGCTGCGAAAACGCGAACCCGTGAAATGCATAATAGAAGAAGTCCGAGCGGTTTCCGCTTGCGGCCATAGTAGAGACGGCAATGCGGTCATCAAGCTGGAGACTGACGAGCTTGGCCCATGCCATTATCGCGGGCACCGTGAGCGCAGACATAACGATCAGGCCTGCTGCCAGCGCGAGCGATTTCGCGCGGATCGTGTCGGCTCGCGTGACTAAAACAAGCGCCGCAAGCATCGGCAGACCATAGGTCACCGTATCCAGCCGCAGCCCCGCAGAATGTACCTGCCCGCCGAACCCGCTCTCCTGAGAAGCAGTGACAAAGACGTTTATGATCTTTCCCTCGGCCTCGATGAGTACCCGACCATCGAAGAGGCGGTAGACCCAGTTTGCGGGGATCGCAGCAAGCGCCGCCATATAATCTACAGCGACCCACCATAGCGGGAGCATCACCAGGTACAACGCTACGGCGATAAGCAACAGCCGAAACCACCTATGCCCGCCGATGCTGAACTGCAAATCGGTCGAGCCAGAAGATGAGGATGGCTGTTGAGAGGAGGATAACGATGGTCTGAGCAACATAGACGTGTACTTCATCGACTACCGACGGCATGAAGACGCCCGCGTAATAGAGCCCCACCAGCCGCGCGAGATTTATCGAGTGGATGAGTGGTATGCCAACCGCCAGCCCTATGAGCCTGGCCCGCCACGAAGTAGGGAATGCGAGCACCCCGGCCAGAAACAGGCTCGACGCCTCAACGCCGTCGCACCCCATTGCAATGTTTATCGAGAAGGCGGGCGAGCTGACAAGCGTCCCGTCAGCCGTGGCCCCCGCGCCGAACAGGTTGATGATCGCGGCGACCGCCGTCGCAAGAAGCTCAGTGTACGGCTTGATTATTCCAAGCCTCACGCCCGGCGCCACGGCAAACAGGAAATAGCTTGCCCCGAAGATCAGACCGAACAGCGCAAGAAAGCGCAGCGGTCTTCGGTTTGCACTCAAAAAGTCTTTAGCTTGATCGAGCATAAGAAAACAGAAGTCAGAAGTTATTATCTCACTCTTACCAGCCATCTGAAGGCGACTCTGTGGTAAAAGCACAATTATAACTCCTGGCTTCTGACTTCTGGCTTCTCAAATAAAGTTTCAGCGCCGCCGCGCCGCGCCGATAAACAGGTGCAGCGTAAAGGCGACGATCAATCCCGAAGCCAGAGCGCCAAGTATGTCCACTGATCCCGCGCCAAGCACGACTAGCGCAAGAGCTATGGCCGCCTCCGTATAAAGAGTGACCGTTATGAGCAGCTTCCAATCGATGACCTTCGCAGGCCCGGGCACCTCGTCGGCGTGGCCCGATGCTGCAAGCAACGATGCCGCGCGGCTGCGCCCGACGATAAAGAACGAGCAGGCGGCGATAAAGAGAAGGGTCATCAGTATAAGGCCCCATTCCGAGAGAGTAGGCGCTCCGAGTGCAGGCCCTCCTCCTCCCGTTTGCTGCGCCACGAGCTGTCCGCGGGCAACGCCGCCGGGACTGAGCGCCGTGTGAACGTTGAAATACCATCCGCCGGGATTATCGATTATCGCCTGCGCGACCGCAGGCGGAGTAGCCAGCCCCGTGCGTATGAACGACGCGGCGCCGCCTGCGGTCGGGACCGGGGCGGCGGGGCTTATATTCGAGTCGATTCTTATGGGACCGTTTACGCCCGCCGCGCCTTCGTGAACATGCGCGAGTATTATGACCGAGTTGCCTGCCATCCCGCTCAACGAGGCGTCGAAGCGGGTCGAAGCGGCCGTGATGACGCCCCCGCTCCTGGTCACTTCAATCGTCACAATGGCGCTGCCGACCGTCCCGGTCTCTGTCGGGTGGACTACAACGGGGGCCACTTCCTGCCCGGCTGAAAGCGAAGCCACGAAGACCCTCGTCTCCGTCTGAGCCTGCGCTCGCGGCATCAACATCGCCGCCGCCGATACGATGAACAAGAGAATCAATAGGGTTGAAGCGACGGATCTCTTCATTATTTGCCTCCTCAGTTTTATCTTTTCCCCTCGCCTGCGTGGCGAGTCTTCCGGTGAGCGAATGGAAGGGCTAAAAGCGATACCGATTACTCTGATGTCGGAACCGCAGCCCCAGGAAAAGACGCGCGCCGACCTTCGCGCGTCTTAATTAATGAGAGATTTCTCGATATTTTCAAACGGAAAATTCAAGTATCCGTCTTCGGCTTACAGTGATCTAGTTAACCGAAACCATCGTGAGGGCCCGGAATATATCACAATCACTTTACGCCTTCAATGCTGTTCATCCTGTCTGAGATCGGCTAAAATTCGGGGTCCATATACAGAACAGGAGCGACTATGAGGCTTTTTATAACAGGCGGAGCGGGGTTCATCGGGTCGAATTTCATTCGTCAGACGCTGGCCGCGCATCCCGGTTACCATATAGTGAATTTCGACAGGCTCACATACGCGGGCAATCTGAGCAACCTGCGAGACGTAGAGGCGGACCCGCATTACTCATTCGTGCGCGGCGATATATGCGACCGCGCCGCAGTCGATCAGGCCATTCGAGGCGCGGATGCGGTCGTCAACTTCGCGGCGGAATCACACGTCGACCGCTCCATAGAGCACGCGGCAGACTTCATAATGACGAACGTGGTCGGCACACAGGTGCTTCTCGACGCGGCCCGCGCGGCGGGCGTCTCACGTTTCGTCCAGATATCGACCGACGAAGTGATGGGATCATGCGAGGAAGGCGAGTACTTCACCGAGTCTTCGCCGCTCAGACCCAACAGCCCCTACGCTGCGTCGAAGGCGGCGGCTGAGCATTTCGTCCGCGCGGCACACGTCACTTTCGGGCGCGATGTAGTAATGACTCGCGCTTCGAATAACTACGGCCCCTATCAGTTCCCCGAAAAGCTCATCCCGCTCATGATTGCGAACGCGCTGGAAGACCGCGAGCTCCCGGTATATGGCGATGGGCTTAACGTGCGCGATTGGCTCTACGTGGAAGACTGCTGCCGCGCAATCGATGCGGTGCTGCATCGCGGGCGAAGCGGCGAGGTCTATAACATAGGCTCGCGGGCTGAAAAGACAAACCTCGAAGTGGTCCGCACCCTGCTCGACCTGCTCGGCAAGCCGCACTCGCTTATAAGGTATGTGAAAGACCGGCCCGGTCATGACAGAAGGTACGCGACCGATCCGGCCAAGATAGAGACAGAGCTTGGATGGAGCGCGCAGGAGAGTTTCGAGAGCGGAATCGAAAAGACCGTCCAGTGGTACAGGAACAACACCGAGTGGATTCGAAACGCGCGGTCGGGCGAGTATGCCAGCTATTATGAGCGGATGTACGCCGCAAGAGAGATACTGAACGTCGAAGGATAATAATCGATATGAATTTGCATCGAGGAGGCGAATGGACCGCGCTCATCACCGGCGCGGGCGGGCTGCTGGGACGTTCTCTTACCGACCTGCTCGGCGCTTCCGGGTGGCGGGTGGTCGCGCTCGCCCACGCGGACCTCGACATCACGCGCGAAGACGATGTGCGCAATGCGATAGAAGCGCACAGGCCGGACGTGGTATTCAACTGCGCCGCCACGCCCGACGTCGACCGCTGCGAGCGCGAGCCTGAAATGGCTTTCGAGGTCAACGAGCGAGGGCCGAGGTGGCTTGCTCGTCATGCAGGCCGGGTCGGGGCCGAGATAGTTCACGTCAGCACCGACTATGTCTTTGACGGCAAGAAAGAAGGCTTCTACACACAGGAAGACGAGCCTAACCCGTTGAGCGTCTACGCCAGGTCGAAGCTCGCTGGCGAGATGGCCGTCCGAGAAGAGGCCGAGCGGTTCTATATAATAAGATCGTCCTGGATATTCGGCGCGGGAGGGAAGAACTTCGGCAGCCGGGTGGTCGAGCTTGCCCGAAGCGGCGCGCGTCTCAAAGGTGTGACCGATCAAACCTCTATCCCTACCTACGCGCCCGACCTTGCTCGCCGGATCGAAGAGGTAGTAGCCCTGCGCGCGCATGGTCTCTATCAGGTGACAAACACCGGGCCGACGAGCTGGTACGAATTCGCCCGGCTTGCGCTCGATAAGGCGGGGCTCAGCGAAGTTGAAATCCTGCCGGTCACGCGAGCCGAGCTGCAACAAACAGCGCCTCGCCCGCGCAACTCCGCCATGCGCTGTCTGGTGTCGGAAAAGATGGGCCTTGCGCCGCTTCGACACTGGCGAGACGCGCTCGACGATTTCAAGTATAGTCTAGCGAGTCAAAAACAGTCTGGCGAGTCTAGCGAGTCG
>DASTET010000591.1:0-3322 GCA_035709445.1 Blastocatellia bacterium
CCCTTGACTAAATACTAATAGATTCTACCCGCGCGCTGCGATTCAGGTGCCACATAAAGATGGTTCTCGACACAAAGACCGCCGTGAACAGGTTCGCAAGAAGTCCGGCGACCAGCGTGACGGCAAACCCCCTGATAGGCCCGGTCCCGAACACGAAAAGGAAGACGGCGGACACTATCGTGGTGACGTGCGTATCGATGATCGTGAGGAAGGCCTTGTCGAAACCGACCTCGACCGCCGAAGCGACGACCTTGCCGTTTCGCAACTCCTCGCGGATTCGCTCGAATATGAGCACGTTCGAGTCGACCCCCATACCTATGGTCAATATCACGCCGGCAATGCCGGGGAGCGTCAGCACCGCGTCAAACAACACCATGACCGCGAGCAGCAGGACAAGGTTCAATATCAATGCCAGCACGGCGTTTATGCCCGACCCGCGATAATAGAAGAGCATAAACAGCACGACCGCAGACAGGCCGACCACCGACGCCGTCACCCCCTGGCGTATCGAGTCCGCGCCGAGCGACGGCCCCACGGTGCGCTCTTCGAGATAGACCGCCTTGGCAGGCAGCGCGCCCGACCTCAGCACAAGCGCGAGGTCTTCGGCCTGTCGCTGGGTGAAGCTGCCGGTAATCTGACCGTTGTCTGTGATCTGGCCCTGAATGGTCGGGGCCGATTTGATCTCGTTGTTGAGCACGATGGCAAGCCGCTCGCCTATGTTCTTGCCGGTCGCCTCGCCGAATCGCTGCGCGCCTGTCGGCGTAAGCGAGAAGTTTATCTGGTAATTCGAGCCGCCGTACTGGTTCGACATCGCCCGCGCGTCGCGCATGTCTATTCCGCCCACGACCGCGCGCTTCTCGACGATGCCCCAGCCGTTCTGTATCTGGCCTGTCGTGTCGGAGCGGTCGCGGTAGGGAAGCACCTCGTATTGCTCAAGCCCGCCGGGGAGCGCCTTTGCAGCCGCCTCGGCCTCTTCCTTTGTAGCGTAGGGAAGCTGCGTGCCCTTGGCCACAAGCTTTAATTCGAGGTTCGATTCGGCGTTGAGCGTGTTCTTGACGCGCTCCGGGTCGTCTACGCCCGGCATCTGTATAAGTATCTGGTAGGTCCCCTCGCCGCCGTGACGTTGTATAGTAGGCTCGGCGACGCCGAACGCATTCACGCGGTTCTCTATGATTTGAAGCGCCTGCTCGGTTGCGCGCTCGCGTATCTCTTTCTGCTCGGGTTCGCTAAGCGTGAAGTTTATGTCGTTGCCGACCTCGCGCGCTTCCCAGACGGTACCGAAATTGTTCTCGAATTCCCTTATTATATCGGCATTCCTCGACGTGTCTTCGACCGAGACGGTGATCTGCCCGGGCCCCGCGTTCTTTACATCGGCAAAGGGGATATTGTTTTCCTGTAGCTTGGCGCGGGCGGCATCGACGTTCTTTTCGGTGATGCCTTTAATAACGTCGTCGGTCTGGACCTGCATCACGAGATGGCTGCCTCCGCGCAGATCGAGTCCGAGACGTATGTTCTCCGAGAGGTTCTGTTTTACTTGAGACCAGCTTGTAAAGTCCTTTACCCCCGGCCAGCGGTTCTTCGGGCCTGGCATAAAGACAACGTACAGGCCTATCAGCGTAACGGCCAGAATAATAAGTGTTCGAGTCCTGATCTTTCTTCGCATAACCTGGTTTACTCTGAGCGGACCGAGTTACTTGACCATCTCCGCTTCCTTTATGTCTGACGATTGCAAACCTGCTATTGCTGTCCGAAGCACTTCGACGTTGACCTTCTCAGCAATGCGCAACGTGATGGTATCGTCGCGCACGGCTACAATCGTCCCGTAGATTCCGCCCGTGGTGACGACCTTATCGCCGTGTTTGAGCGCGCTCAGCATGGCCTCGCGTTCCTGCGCAGCCTGTCTTTGTCGCCTCTGCTGTGGTCTGATGACAAGGAAGTAAAAGATGGCAAAAACAACGATCATCGGCAGCAACGCGCCGAACAGGCTGCCTGGACCGCCATCCGCCTGAATCAAGAGAAAAGGAGCGAGAGCTTTTGTCATTTCCATCGATTACTCGCCTGCACTTTTAGTGGGAGGTTCCGCCCGCGGGGGCTACGGTCCGAACCCTTCTGAAGGGAGTCTCAGTCCTGTCCGCGCGCGAGGTCTTCTAGAAAAGATTTATAGAACTCATTAAAAGTGCCAAGCCTGATAGCTTGCCTGATTCGCCTCATCGTGTCAAGGTAGAAGCTGATGTTGTGATAAGAGCTTAGAACCGATCCGAGTATCTCCCCACTCCTGTAAAGATGGCTCAGGTACGCGCGCGAATATCTTGAGCAAACCGCGCAGCCGCAGCCCTCATCGACCGGCACAGGGTCGTCTCTGTAGCGCGCGTTTTTTATATTGATTCGCCCGTACCGGGTGAAGAGTTGCCCGTTGCGCGCGTTGCGCGTGGGCATTACGCAATCGAACATATCGACGCCTGCGGCGACCGCTTCGATAATGTCTTCCGGCGTGCCGACCCCCATCAGATAACGAGGCCGGTCTTCGGGCATTCGCGGCGATATGTGCGAAACGACTTCAAACATCGAGTTCTTCTCTTCGCCGACCGAAAGACCCCCTATCGCATAGCCGTCAAAACCTGTTTCTATAAGCCCGGCTAGACTCCGCTCGCGCAGGTCGTTATAAATGCTGCCCTGAATGATTCCGAAAAGGGCCTGCGCGGGGTTGACGATCTTTATGCTGGCGGCCTCACATAGCCCGGCGTGCAACCTCTTTAAATGGTCCTTCGACCGCCGCGCCCAGGTTTCAGTAATCGCTAACGAGCGCAGAGCTAAGTCGCGAGTCGCCGGGTACGGTGTACATTCGTCAAAGGCCATGACTATATCCGAGCCGAGCGCGGCCTGTATCTCCATCGATTTTTCAGGGGTGAGCAGATGGCGCGAGCCGTCGACGTGGGACTGAAACTCGACACCCTCTTCGCTCAACTTTCTGAGCGGGCCGAGACTGAACACCTGAAAACCACCGCTGTCGGTCAATATGGCGCGGTTCCATGAAATAAAGCTGTGCAGCCCTTCCAGCCTGTTGATCGTCTGGTGGCCGGGTCTGAGGTAGAGGTGATAGGTGTTTCCGAGAATGATCTCGGCCCCGAGCTGCTCCAGCATCTCCTGGGTCAGCGCCTTCACCGTACCCTGTGTGCCGACGGGCATAAAGACAGGAGTCTCAAAAGAACCATGTAGCGTTGTTATCTCTCCCGCTCTCGCGTCGGTGGCTGAATCGCGGGCGATTATGCGAAATGAAAAGCCCTCAGTCATCAAGCTATGTTGCCTGCTCTAAACGCGCGCT